>JBBQIY010000185.1:0-4821 GCA_038325415.1 Kiritimatiellia bacterium | reverse complement strand
GACAAAATAATTCATGTCCCTGTTCTTGCGACACCATAGAAGAATGGCGAAACTGTGCGTAACATGTTGAGAATCAATGCTGTATTCTGACTCCTGGGTTCTGGGTTCTGGGTGGGATTCAACTAAATTGAATCCCACCCAATAGCGGGTCATTACGAGTTGATCCAAACATGAAAAGAAATCACCCAGCCACGCGATAGCAGTCAGACAGGTCGGACAAGTCGGACAAGTCTGACAAATGGAACAACCGCTGGATCTATTTCGATTTTACTCGAGTCCCCATCAGCAATCCGGGGCGGGGACGCAGCGTCTACAAAAGACAGCACCCCGAACCAAGTCGGGGTGCCCCCGGCTCGTCGAGACGACTTCGCCCCACCTTGCTTCGCATGAAGAATGCGCAATACCTCTCGCAACTCGCGACTAGCAACTAGCGACTCTCTCCTACTTCAACGCATCTGCAATCGCCATTTCAAGGAGTGCCTTGGTATCCACGCTCACACTGACCATTCGCTCGTGAGCGGTGATCATCACCTTACGCGCTCGTTTTAGTTCGACCGGCTTCCAATTTCTTGCCTGCGATATCATGCGACTCAATGCCCACGGTGACTTTGAGGTAACATTAAACTTACCGAGTTGCCCGACGGCTTCTGCATCCTCCGCCGAGAGCGCGTTCGACCAAGAGCCTGACGACGTGAGTCGTTTTGAAGCCAAACTATCACAAAGAAGGTAAAGCTCATTGAGACGTGCTTCCAATTGCATCACAAGAAAAATGGGCTCAACTCGCATCTCGTACAAATTGCGGAGTACCTTGATCGTCTTAGCAAAATCATGCGAACCAAACGCATCCGTCAAATCCCAAAACTCACCGCCCGCGTTGAGGGTACAGATGGCTTCGACATCCTCAAGCGTTGGGTCGGCGCCGTTCGTGAAGAGGTGAAGCTTTTCGAGCTCCATCGCCAAATCACGCGGCGAATAGCCAACACGGGCAACAACCTCATCTGCAACCGGTGGCGAAATTTTGAATCCAAGTTTTTTTGCTGCCGCCATGACCGTAGACGAAGCGTCTTTGAGTGAGGGTGGCTGCAACGCGAGGATCTCCGCTCGCCCCTTCTTGGACATCGTCGTCAACGTCTTGAAAAACTTGCCTGTCCTAGGAACGGACGTGCTGGTAACCAAAAGCGTAAAGCCTTCCGGGATACCTGGATCTACAAGCCAATCGCAAAAGGTTTCGAGTTCAGCAGCAAACGCCTCAGATTTTCCGAGCCGATTGGAATCGAAGAAAGCTACATCCCGTAGCCAAACCGTTTTACCTTCGCTGAAAAAACCCTGCTGTACCAGCGCGTTGCGTGTTTTCCGAAGCACCATGGACGCTGTATCGAAGGTCTCGACCGTTCCATCCAACGTTTCGAGTCCGAACATCCTATCCGACTCCGGGACGAGAGCATCCAATACTTCCTTGACTTTTGTCGCCAGCACAAAATCATCGGAACACGTAATGAGAATCAGGTTCGGTCCTGCCATTTTATGGGCTCCCCACGTGTTTGACCGCTTCCAAATACGATGTATTTGGTGCTTGTTAAATCTTCGAGACCAATCGGTCCACGCGCATTAAGCTTATCGGTACTCAGTCCGACTTCAGCTCCCAAACCGTACTCACCGCCATCTGTGAAGCACGTTGATGCGTTTGCATAGACTGCGGCGGAATCTACCTCTCTCATAAAAAGGCTCTGGGTTGCATCGTCATCGGATACGATGGTATCCGAGAGATGTGAACCGCACTTATTGATGCGCGCAATCGCCTGCTCTACGCTGTCAACACGACCCAGGGTCAACACAATATCCTTACGTGGGGTACACCAATCTTCAGGCTCAGCGGGCTTTGCAGAGGGAATTATCTTGAGGATTTCGTCATCCCCGTGCAGTTCAATTCCAAAGACTTTCGCCCTTTCCTCAAGCGCGGGCAGGAGTTTTTCGGCGATAGCCTTATGAACGAGTACAACGTTGGCGGCATTACATGCGTAGGGCTCATAGCATCGCGAATTTACAATGATGTCAACCGCCATCTTGATGTCGACCATATTATAACTCGTCGCGTTGTGAGGCGCGTTTTCATCGGCTCCGGTTTTGACGCGATCACAATCCACATAAACGTGGCAGAGTCCGCCGCTGTGTTTCAGAACTGGAATTTTAGCATGTTCGACAAGATCGTTGACAAACGAAAGGCTACCTCGAAGAATCGCAACGTCAACAAGCCCTTCCAGCGAAGTCAGAATACGACAATTATGCAAGTTATCATCGCTACAAAACACTTGCAAGGCATCGGCGGGAAGGCCAAAGGCGGCACCGCCATCGCGGATTGACTTCGTCAGAATCTCGTTCGTCTTCTTCGCCTCATCGTCGCTCACCACCATAACGGCGTTGTTGACCTTGAAACAGGTCGCCGTGGCGAGGGCAATGACGTGGGGACGCGATTCAAGTGCAATGCCGACAAGACCGATGGGAACACGTTTTCTGACGATCTCAAGTCCATTGGGTCTTATCCATCGGCTGATCAATTCCCCAATCGGATCTTTCGAATCGGCAATGACGCGAAAGGCACGAATGATGTTACCGAAACGATGGTCGGTCAACGTCAGTCGATCCAGAAACCCTGTAGAGCGTCCTCTCGCAACTGCAGCGGCAACATCGGTCGCGTTGATTGCAAGAACTTCGTCACGATTCTTCTCTAGCTCATCAGCGATGGCATAGAGAATGTCGCGCTTCTTCCGGCTGGAGAAGCCCAGCATAATGCGCTGTGCGGCCGATGCTTTCTCGGCGAGTTCTGTGAGGTGCTCTTTTTGCATAAATCTTAGGATCGGATTAAACCGGTGAGGCGATGAACAGCGTTCCTACGTCTTTCCCAGAAATGACATGGGTGAGAACGTCTTTCTTCGTGCCGTCGGCAATGACGACATTGCATCCGGCTTTCATACAAGCGGCGGCGGCACGCAGCTTCGAATCCATACCGCCCTTTGAAACGCCACCCACCACAGGCGGCTGCACAAGTTTTTGTATCGCTTTATTAACGGCCTCAACATAAGGAACGCGGTGGCTTCGCCCATTGTCTGCATGAGCACGCAAGCCGTCTACTGTTGAGAGTAAAATTAAAAGATCCGCACGGATCTGACGCACCACAAGTGAAGCGAGATTGTCGTTATCGCCTAACGACATATCGGCTTTGACCTCTTCATCCGCTACCGCATCATTTTCGTTGATGATCGGGATGACCTTTTCGCGGAGCATGTGATCCATCGTACGGCGCATGTTCGTCAGACGGATCTTTCGATTAAAATCATCGTGCGTCAATAGCATCTGTCCCACAATGATCTTCTCCTTACCGAAAAGCTCTGAATAACACGCCATGAGACGTCCCTGCCCCACGGCAGCGCACATCTGCAGATCGGGAACTGCTTCAGGGCGCTTCTCGATGTTGAGGGCCTCCATCCCAGCGGCAATAGCACCGGAGCTGACGATCACGACCTCGTATCCGCTACGCTCCATCTTGCAAATTTGTTCAACAAGATGCCGGATCTTGGCAATGTCGGGCCTTCCCGATTTTCTCACGATGACCCGGCTCCCGATCTTAATCACAATACGCCTCGATTCGGGCAGGGTCTGGCGAAACTTTTCTCCACTGTTCATATCTAGTTAGCTCCGATTTTCTTAAACAGAAACAAAGGTATTAAACCATTTTGCTGTAAAAAAGGCAACTGAGGTTTTCGCAAAGATGTGGGTATTAAAGTCGTAACGCCGAGACGGTAGACCCGGAATAATTCTCTTAATCTACGTTCCTCTTTTCACCACCAAAGTCTTAACGCCCTGAATGTGGACGAGCTGTCGACTTGTTTCAAGGTCTCTAAGTCCACACGCTATAGGCAGCACCCCACGGATCCGGCAAGACGGCGCACGCTCAGGGAAAAGATCCGAGATTTTCTGTGACCAGTTGTGACGAACCGCAGTGTGAGCGTCCGGCGAACCCCATATTGAAGCTGACACCAGATTCACTACAGAGATGATCTGCGCCAGATTTATAAACCTTTGCCTGATTTCTTTGTAGAGAGTTTGGAGAGAGACTGGAAGCGTAACTCGCCGCCGCCCGTGCCACCGTCACCGAAAAACCCATGACCTCCGCCGCCGTCGCGGAACTGACAGCAAAGGATAAACTTATGGTTGTGAGCGAACTTACCTGTCATTTCTTAAATGTGGGAATCAACTAAATAGCGATGGCGTCCGATTCAGCAAGAACCCTTTATCGGCCTCAAACGTATCAAGTGCGGAAAGATTGACATCGACATACTCTTCAAAATCTCTTTTTTGGCCTCGAACTCCATGTTTATGCATGAAATTGATCATTTTTTGTGAATCTGAAAGTAATTTTTTCTGATAGCTGAGACGATCTGCAAAGGATGATTGAGACGTCAGTTGACATTGACTGTAAAGACAAGCAAGATAGTGTTTGAACGATGCAGGTTCCTTGTAAGCCGTAGTAGTCGGAATAGCTCCCGAAAAAAGAATATCTGCAAATGGGGAACGATACTCGGGTAAAGGTGATAGTGCTTTCAAAATGTTTCGTTGGAACGCTATATCCAAAAATTCAGGTATGACTTCCGTTAATGCTTGAGGACAGTAGTACCACGTTTTTTTGCGTTTCTGGTCATCAGAATCAGGGATAAAGAATTTTTCAAGGTTAAACGATCTGACGTTCATCCACGTTCCGCTTGCGATGGCATCAATGCCTGCGCAAGCCATACTCAGCATTTGATGATTTGAATATCCAAGAAT
>JBBQIY010000184.1:0-4821 GCA_038325415.1 Kiritimatiellia bacterium | reverse complement strand
CCTCGATGGCATCGTACGCGAACTTGATGTCGCCGCCAGAATCTGCGGAACTGTACCGTAAAAACGATGAGATCGCGTTGAACCTCAATGGATGAAAGGGCGTCAAAATATTTACTTGCGTTTTTCTGAGCAATATGTTCTTATAAATAGAAACGTTTTTAAAAGGAAAATTATGCCCAACTCAAACTACACAGACTATCTACAGATGCAACCCGACCGGAGTGGAAATTTCGGTCATTTCGGTGGAAGCTACATTCCAGAAGATTTAAAAAAGGTCATGGATGGAATTCGAGACGCCTACGACATGATCTCTCGCTCGGCGACCTTCATTTCAGAATTGCGCTCAATTCGTAAGCATTTCCAAGGTCGTCCTACCCCTGTTTATTATGCAGAGCGGCTTTCAAAAAAATTGGGCAACTGCCAGATCTATCTGAAGCGAGAAGACCTTAACCACACGGGCGCACACAAGCTCAACCACTGCATGGGCGAGGGGCTTCTGGCGAAGTATATGGGCAAGAAGAAGATCATTGCCGAGACGGGTGCCGGGCAGCACGGCGTCGCCCTCGCCACGGCCGCCGCCTATTTCAATCTCGAATGCGACATCTACATGGGCGAAGTGGACATTGTGAAACAAGCACCGAACGTCTCGCGTATGAAGCTTCTCGGTGCGCGTGTCGTTCCCGTTTCGCATGGACTCAAAACTCTCAAGGAGTCTGTCGACGCCTGTTTTGAAGCGTATCTCAAGGATCCTGTCACGCAGTTGTACTGCATCGGCTCCGTCGTCGGCCCACACCCATTCCCCATGATGGTCAGAGACTTCCAACACATTGTAGGCGTCGAAGCCCGCGAACAGTACTTTGACATGGTTGGCGAAGATCCCGACATCGTTGCGGCTTGCGTCGGCGGCGGATCAAATGCCATGGGTATTTTCTCTGGTTTCCTCGATGCTCGGAGTGAACTCCACGGCGTCGAGCCCCTCGGACACGGCGAGACGCTGGGCGATCATGCCGCCTCGCTCACGTACGGAACGGAAGGTGTGATGCACGGCTTCAACAGCATCATGCTCAAGGACGCCAAAGGCGAGCCCGCTCCCGTTTATTCTGTTGCCTCGGGGCTTGATTACCCGTCAACCGGACCGGAACATTCCTACCTCCGCGAAATCGGCCGTGCCAAGTATTTCACGATCGACGACAACCATGCGCTAGAAGCATTCTACTTGCTTTCACGGGTCGAAGGCATTATCCCAGCCTTGGAGTCCGCCCATGCCGTTGCCCACGCCATGCGAATTGCTCGTCAGAATGTCGGTAAGAAGCCGCTGTCGATTCTCGTCAACCTCTCCGGCCGTGGCGACAAGGACATGGATTACATCATTGAAAACTACGGCTACGGCGAAGAGTTTCTGAAGAACCTCGGCTAACAGATCATGAAAGCGACGAGAGAATCTTCTTCCCTTCATCGAGGAAGATTCCTCGAAGGTTCATCTCCAAGGAATCAGGATTGGGTGCGATTTTTATGCCGTCTTCTTCTGAGACCGCACCGCCTTTGATGAGCTGATAGAGTGACTGATTGAAGTTCTGCATACCGTTTTCACCGCCCACTTCAATCGCGGCTGAAAGCAGATTGAGTTGGTTCTTGGTCAGAAGTTTCTTAACTGTCGGCGTGTTAAACATCACCTCTGTTGCGGGGATAACCCCGCCCCCAATCGTGGGGACGAGCCGTTGGCAGACAACGGCGCAGAGATTCGAGGCGAGCGCCATCCTGACCTGCTCTTGTTCGTCAACAGGAAACATGTCAAGCAATCGAGGAATCGCTGCGGCTGCGGTTCCTGAGTGCAACGTGGTAAAAACAAGATGCCCCGTCTCGGCGGCCGTAATCCCCGTGCGCACACTGTCCATATCGCGCATCTCACCGATAAGGACAACATCAGGATCCTGTCTGAGTACGTGCTTCAGTGCAGCAGGGAAAGACTCGGTGTCGAGTCCGACCTCACGCTGTGTAATCGCACTAAGCTTGTCGACAAAAGCATATTCGATTGGATCCTCGATCGTGACAATTCTGCGCGCATAGCGGATATTGATTTGCTCGATGAGCGCAGCAAGCGTGGTAGATTTTCCACATCCAGTCGTACCGGAAAGAATGATAATTCCAGAACGCTCGTGCACTAACGTTTCCAGTACGGGTGGAAGATTGAGGTCTTCTAGCGCTGGGATTTTGTCTTTGATATAGCGAATGGCGAGAACAGGAGCGCCCTCGCCGTTGTAGAGGCTGACGCGGAAGCGCCCGACTCCTTCTTCGCGATGAGAGAAATCGACTTCGTGCTTGGTTTGGTAATCGTGCACGAGATGGGCTGGCAGTATTTCCTCGACGGTCGCAATGATCTGCTCAAGTGAAATGGATTCAAAGGGAGCCGGTTCTAACTCCTTTTCGATGCGAAAGAGCGGTGGCTGGTCGCGCTTTACATGAATATCCGATGCCCCTTCGGTAACGGCTTGACGCAGAACTTCAGTCAACATCGACATGGCAACACCTCACGTAAGTTTTTTATACATCATGAACCCGAGCAATAGAAAAATCAGATGGGGAAGCAAAGCGGCAATGACGGGGGGGCATACCCCGTGATGGCCCAGAAACTTGAGCACAAGCGTAACCGCATAGAAACTGAAAAAAGCAGTCAGCGCCAAGATTACGCCTTTGATAACGCTCTGCCTTCCTGTGCTGATGCCCGCAGGGATCGCGAAGAGCGTGATAACAACGCAGGCCCAAGGCGCCGCGATTCGGTAATAAAATTCGTACCACTTGCCGTGATCGTGGACTCGTTTTGCCTTCAGATAATGGTACATGTCGGCCAGCGAAAAGAAATCCCAGTCACGCTGCTCCAACATCATGGCTCGCGGGGTTTCTGTTAGCTCATACATTGGAACAAACGTGGGTGGAGTTTCATGTCCAGAGGCTCCTCCGGCGTGGAGCTCCTGTCCGTCGATGTCAAACGTAATCTTCTGGGGATACTGGAACCACCACACCCCATCGAGAAACTCCGCCTTCGTTGTGCGAACGCCCCAAACATTCACACCGTCCTTATCCTGCTTAACCTCAACGGAAGCGCTAGGATGAGACATGGTCTGCTCGGTAGACGGATCCGCCGCGCTGAAAATCCAACTCCGCCGAGTTGAGGGATCAACATACTGAAAATTCTTTTTTTCATCGGAGTTTACAGAAGTGAACGAAGACTCTTTCAGTCTTTCAGACCACGTACTGGCTTCTGGTGCAATGAACTCAGAGTTCACGAGCGTCAACAAACTCATGGCAATCGCAACGCCAAGAAAAGGATACGTCAAACTTCTAAAACTAATTCCACTGGCCCGCATCGCGGTTAACTCGCTGTGATGCGATAACTGCCACATGGTATACAGCGTTGCGAGCATGCAGGATGCAGGAAGGAACCAATGTGAGTACATCGAAACCACTCCGCCATAGTAGCGAAGGATATCCCAGACGCTTAGACCCGAGTCGATAAATCTTGAAAGATGTCCAAAAAGATCGAAGACAATGAAAATGGCATTGAAGCAAATAAGACACAGCATCAAAGGACCTAGAAAGGCCTTCAACAGATACCGTGTTAGCAATCTCATCTCGATTCAATCTCCTGAATTTAAAGACTCCCAGACCGACCACGCACGAACGTGACCGGACTGAGGATGAAAACGATTCGAACGTAACCCAAGGATCTAAAGACCCATCTTGGCAACGTTCTTGCGGCTAATCGCGTAGCTCAGGAAAGGGTCATTCGTAACCGTGCAACTATCCTGCTCGATGATGAAGTCCTTGGTCCCAGACGCCTTGCAAGCCTTGATCACGGCTGGCCAGTCGATTGAGCCTTCGCCAATGGCTCGGAACTCGGGTTTATCGTCGATGATTCCCCAATCCTTCAGATGGACCTGATCCAGACGCCCCTTCATCTTGGTCGCCCAGAGAACCGGATTGTATCCACCGCGCGCAACCCAACCGAAATCGAGCTCGGCCTGAAGTACCTTGGTGTTGTCATACATCATGTCAAGGATCGTCTTTCCGCCAGTGCCTTTTTTAATGCCAAACTTCTCAAACTCGAAGGAATGGTTGTGATACTGGACCACAAGACCCTCCTTGGCAAAACGCTTGGCGTAGCCTTCAAACTCGCGGAAGAGTTTTTTCCAGTCATCAAGAGTCTTGAAATCGGCACGCGGAAGCCACGGCAACGCGACGTAATCAATTCCCCAAGCCTTGCAGTCCGCGATCACCTTCATCTCGTTTTCACGGAAGGCAGGAAGGCCAACATGCGCACCAATCGGCTCCACGCCCTCGCCATCACAAATCTTTTTCAACTCAACGGCTTCGATAGGACCAAATCCCGAAATCTGAAGAAAGTCATAGCCTATTTTCTTAACTTTCTTGATCGTCTTTGCCATGTCTTCAGGGGTTTTAATAAAATCTCTGAAACCGTACATCTGGGCCGCGACACGATATTTTTTTGCCATTTCAAGGCTCCTTAGGTAATGTATGCTCCAAACCGCACTTTACGGAATGTGAAACTTCAATTAATAGTGAGGTTTTTAGCCGAAAAAATCAAGTTAATTCGGCCAGTTAATTCGGCCAGAGGTGCGCGTCAAAATAGTTTGACGCGCAGAGAAGTCAGAAGCCAGAAGTCAGGAGTCAGAAGTTGGAAATCAAGCACTTACGCGGAGTTAGACAAAATAATTCATGTCCCTGTTCTTGCAACACCACAGAAGAATGGCGAAACTGTGCGTAACATGTTGAGAATCAATGCTGTATTCTGACTCCTGACTT
>JBBQIY010000183.1:0-4822 GCA_038325415.1 Kiritimatiellia bacterium | reverse complement strand
TAGACGCGGCGTCCCCGCCGCGTAGTTGCACAGTAGACGCGGCGTCCCCGCCGCGTCACACGAAACGCGGCGAGGACGCCGCGTCTATTACCTCCCTGCACCCCGCCCCGCTTTAGGTAGCGGATGCTGATCGTTCACGGTCGGCTACACAAAAAAACAACTCCTGTTGCGCAAACGCAACAGGAGTAGTTTTTTTGTATCGCTAAGCAGTAACCTACATAATCGTTACTTCCTTACCAGCAGCCGCAGAGCGGTAGAGGCCGTCAAGGATCTTCTGAACGGCAAGGCCGTCAGTGCCCGATGCCCCAAGTTCCGTTCCCTTCAGGCATCCGTCGACCCAGTTCTGCAACTTGCGGTGGAACAGGTTGCCCCAATCCTGCGAACCCACAAAGACCGGCTTGGCATTCACCATCAGGTCATTGAGATCCGTATAGATTTCCGCATCCTCCCAGTTGCAACCACCCTTGGTTCCCATGGCGGTGAAGTTCTGCACATCGGCTTCCTTGATATGAGACGCGAAGGACGACTCAATTTGCATGATCGCGCCGTTTTCAAAGCTGATCTGGCCGATAGCGAGATCTTCGACGGTGTACGTCTTCCAGTCCCAGCCGGGCCATTGACTGCGGGTCGTCGTCGGCTTGTCGCCGATGTACGTCCACGTGTTGGCACTTGCGGCAACGGGTTTCGGGCATCCCATGAATTCGTATGCGGCCTCGATGATGTGCACGGCAATGTCAATAAGCGGGCCACCGCCTTGAAGCTCTTTCTGACCGAACACGCCCCAGTTAGGGATGCCGCGGCGACGGAGCGCACGAACTTTTACGAAGAGGATGTCACCGAACTGGCCGTTGTCACGTGCCTTGATCAGTGCCGCTGTGCTGTCACGATAGCGCTGCTGGAAGCCGACTGAAAGCTTAACGCCGGTCTTGTTCGCAGCCGCGATCATCTTCTCGCATTCTTTCGGATCCATAGCCATTGGCTTTTCGACGATCGCATGACAACCGGCCAAGCAAGCGTCAACGACCGGAGCGCAGTGCACGCCATTCGGGGTGCAAACGTCAACGGCATCGGGCTTAATTTCCTTGAGCATCTTCTTCCAGTCCGTGAACAGAGCCGAGCGGGGAATGCCCCACTTCTCCGCCATTACATCGAGCCGCTCGGGAAGAATGTCCACACCAGCCACGATTTCGACCTCGGGGATGTCCTTATAGGTATTCAGGTGCGTCTGTGCAATGCCACCGCATCCGATAATGGCGACGCGGAGCTTCTTGCCCTTGAACGTCGTCTTCTTGCTGTCCATTTTAGTTGATACGCTTTCAGCCATTTCGACCTCTTCTTTTTTTTGTTTTGTTCGCCCGACCAGTGAAACCGGAAGGTGCTGTTTTTGTTTTCGTTCCTACGGCAGCGTGATAAGCCACCTATCTTATAGACTTAAGATACTCAACCGTCTCCGCGATGTCCTTTGCCTGCTGTTCACCATGAATCTCGCGTTCGATGATCAAATCTCCATCAAAACCGATGCCCTTCAGCTTCTTCATAAACTCCGGATAACGGACCATGCCCTCTCCCACCTTCACTTCAGGTCCCAACTGCGACCCCGTCGTTGGTACGCGTCCATCCTTCGCATGAACGCATCGGACGTATTTCCCAAAGACCTCCAGCGCATCGATCGGATTTCCGCGACCGTACATGAGCAAATTCGCAGGATCTAGGTTGATTCCGAGATTCGCGAGGCCGATGGTCTCGATGTAACGAAGCAACGTCACGGGCGTTTCCTGACCCGTCTCAAACCAGAATCCAATGCCCAACTTGTCGCAATAACCCGCAACCTCTTGAATGGCCACGCAGAGCGGCTCAAAACCTTCGTCGGTCATGTTCTCGGGAAGGAACCCACAGTGCGTCACAATCGCAGGCGCACCCATTTCAACCGCAAAATCAGCCCAGCGCTTCAATGCCTCAATTCGGGTCCACCGGAATTCAACGGGGACAAGACCCAACGTGACAGGTCCGTGGGTAAAATTCCATGCAGCCGGCCCCGGAACACCTGCCCAAAGAGCATTAAGGCGAACGCCTTGATCGGCCGCCCGCTTTCTCATCGTCTGGGCAATTTCTTTTTTGCACAAGGTGGAATCCCAACTCACAACCTGACAGCAGTCCAGCCCGAATTCAGCCACCACATCAAGGCCAGCCCCCTCTGAATCAAGGCTGCACATGACGCCAATCGACGATTTCTTGCTAACGTTCATCCCTCTTCCTTTGGAAAATCAAACTTCATAGATAAAAAAAATTTTCATTAATTTTAACATAAGACTAATGGCTTTGAAAGCTCATATGTAAAAGTTGCGAGTTGCTAGAGAAGTAGCGAGTCGAGAGTTGCGAGTTGAGAGTTGCGAGTCGAGAGTTGCGAGTTGTGAGAACGGAGAACTGGTTTTCCAACCCGTTTTCGTTCACGGACAGGAATGTCCGTGCTCCTGTAGCAGCTCCGCACTTCTAGCTCGCGACTAGCGACTTCTCCTAGCGCGCAACTCACAACGACTCGCAACTCGCAACTCGCAACTGGATCCGCGTACAAAATTTTGAAAAATTTTGTGCGCGTATCCCGATAAATTCTTATTGACTTTGCTTTCAGCCCTGTGGGATAATCCGCAATACCGCTCCGGTATTTATAATGCCGTTCGGCGTTCTGACACTTTACGTAGGATCCAAACAATAAAAAGGTGAACACCATGAAAAAAACACTAACCCAGTCGAAATCTTCAGCTTTTACGCTGATCGAGCTCCTCGTCGTTATCGCCATCATCGGCATCCTCGCCGGCCTGCTCTTCCCTGCTATTCAGGGAGCTCTGGTCAGTGCCAACGCATTGAGAGTTGGAAACAACGGAAAGAACATCGTTCTTGCGATCATCTCTTCCAACACCGAGCGTGAAGCCATGAGCATGGGTAGCGTATGGCCGAGCATCGCGTCCACCATTGCGGACGGAACCACAGTGAAGGATTACTCCGTTGGCGATTCCGAAACGTACTTCTCTGACCTCATCAACAGCAAAACAGTCGACAATCTGAGCTGGTTCGTATTCGCTGGTGCTGGTGTACCCGCCGCAACAGATTCCGACCAGTTCAAAACAGGTGGATTCAACGTTTGGAATTACATCGGCGCGATGGATGATAGTGCCTCTGATGACACACCATTCCTCTTCTCAAGAAACTTCCAAATCGCCACGGCTGACTTGGCCTCTTTCTCCGCTATCGACGCCATTGACAACAACAATCCGTTTGGCGAAAAGCTGGCTCCAAGCGTCAAGCCTTTCGGCGACGTGTTGGTCGTCTTCATCCAGAAGGGCGGTGCCATGCAAACCCAAAAGAAGAAGTACATGAAGAGCACCAAGGGCTTTTTCGGTAGCTCGAAATTTGACGCCACCATCAACAAGAACGCTAAGGTCGTCATCGCCAAGGGTTCTACCGCTGGCGGCTGAGCACCCCGTTTCATTGCTTAACCAAAAGGAGCCGGATTTTCCGGCTCCTTTTTTGTGCCCTCTAACAATTGCGGTAACTGGAGTTGTCGTACGCGTACTCGTAATCTTAATCTCTCTGATGGAACGGATTACGATTAAGAATAGGATTAAGATCGGAACGGCACTTAAGTTAGTGTCATTCCACTTTGACCCTTTGTTCCTTTGACTCCGGGATACTCACGAATCGATATCCGTGCTACAATACACCATTAGCAATTCGTAATTCATAATTCGTAATTTGTAATTCAGCTCTCCGCATTCATCCTTCATAATTCATCCTTTCTCTTGATCGCCCACGTCGCCACCGATACCGCGG
Source organism: Kiritimatiellia bacterium (assembly GCA_038325415.1). GTDB lineage: Bacteria > Verrucomicrobiota > Kiritimatiellia > RFP12 > UBA3636 > JBBQIY01. Next base: position 994 of record JBBQIY010000183.1, on the reverse strand, counting down.
TAGACCGCACCTTCGACTATCTCGTCCCGCCCGAGCTGGTCGACGTTGTTCGCCCTGGCTCCCGGGTCAAGGTCTCCTTCGGCCATCGTGCCATCGAGGGTTATGTCCTTTCCCTCTCTGAAGAGACCACCCACAAAGGAAATCTCAAGCCGATCCTCGGAACCGTAGGCGACAGACCCTGGATGAGCACCTCGATGATCCGCCTCGCTTACTGGATGGCCCAATACTATGTCGCGCCTATCGAACTCTGCCTGCGCACCATGCTGCCCGCACCGGTACGAAAGAAGGACTCTGGATTCAAGACCCGCCTCATGGTCGAAGTCACCGCGCCAGAGAAAAGTAAAGAGGCTCCCACCCTTCTCCCCGAAGAAAAGCCGACACCCACAACCCGCCAGCAAGAGATTCTGGAGCTGCTCAACAGGACTGGCCGCGTGAACATGACCGCCTTCTGCCGTGAGTGGCATATCTCACCAGAGACCGTGCGGAAAATGGTCAAGGACGGATTCGTCACCCTCACCGAACAAGCAGAACGCCGCGACCCCATGGCGGGACGAACCATCCTGCCGTCGAAAGCACTGTCCCTGACGGATGAGCAGGAGACCGCAAAGGCGCTGATCCTCGCCGTCATGGCCGATGCCGACAACAAGATCAGAACGAAACCCGTGCTCCTTCGAGGCGTCACCGCGAGCGGAAAAACAGAGGTTTTCCTCCAAACCATCTCCGAAGCCCTCGCGTGTGGCAGAGGCGCCATCGTGCTCGTTCCCGAAATCGCGCTAACCCCTCAAACGATCCAGCGCTTCGCCTCGCGCTTCGGCTCTGTCATCGCCGTGCTTCACAGCCAATTGAGCGACGGCGAGCGCCACGACGAGTGGCACCGTATCCACACCGGCGAGGCCCGCGTTGTCGTGGGACCCCGCTCCGCGATCTTCGCACCCGTTGCAAACCTAGGCATTATCATCGTCGACGAAGAACACGAACCAAGCTACAAACAGGA
>JBBQIY010000182.1:0-4858 GCA_038325415.1 Kiritimatiellia bacterium | reverse complement strand
AGCATGACCATTGGCGATATTGTGCAAAATATCGAGTCTTCGCGTCGGATTCTTCCCTTTCTCGGGGCGTCTCTCGGCTCCGACAACAATGTGGCAAGTTACGGCATTGTTGTCTGTGAGCCGACTGGGGAGCTGACCGTGCCTGGAAACGCTGGATACACCTACCGGAATATGTATCTAACGATCCGGGACGGATGGGATCGGGATTTGCACTACGAGTCCCGTCCTCCTTACGATTCCTACAAGCTGTGGTCAGCGGGAGCCGATGGTACAAGTGGCACCTCCGACGATATGGTGCCAGGGCAGGAGTAGCCGATTATGAAAGCAATACGCAAACAAAAACAGGCCTTTACGCTCATCGAACTGCTCGTGGTCATGGCGGTCATCGCTATTCTGGCAGGGATGCTATTCCCCGCGCTCAATCTGATCCGGCAACGCGCGTGGAACACGGCGGCTCGCGACCTTTGTCAGCAGACGTGCGTCGCGTGGAATGCGCTACTCATGGAGCAGCGGCGGTATCCACCGACGACCTTGCTGAAAGATTCGGGCGTCACCCATGATCTCGAAGGTGGCGATATTGAAGTGACGATGAGCACGAAAGCCACGTCCCTCCTCAACTGGTGGAAGCCTCGGCATCCCGATCCAACAAAGGATGCCAAAGCTTATAAGGATTGGCTCGACAACTATAGACTCGACCCCACCAAACCGGAAAAGGGAATTGTGTTCAATGATTCGGGTTTCGGAATTAAGGTTTGGCCGAAAAATCTGAACGATCTCTATCTCGAAAGGACTTCAGAACAGCGTAAATGGGGGCTTATCGCGCCGTGGGTTCGGAAATACCTTCCCAAAACGAGTGGTGATGCCATTAGCGACGAAGACAAAGCGCGTATCAGTGCCGCTACGGTGCATGTTCTGTTGGATACGAGTGGAGACGGCAAAATTACTCTACCTGATTACCTCGGCGGGCAGATCGAGTTGAACAAAACCGTCGTGGCGTGGGTTTACGCAGGCGAGGACAAGATCAAAATTATCAAATCGTGGTAGCGCGTGGGTCTGGAATTGGAAACGAGCAGAAGCATGGAGGCAAAATGAAAAAAGAATTTACAACAAGACGTCGTGGGTTTACGCTGATCGAGATGCTGATCGTCATCGGCGTCTTGGCGGTGTTGGTTGGGTTGCTGGCGCCCGCCATTCTTAAAAACATTAAGATTGCCCAAACAAAGAAAAATGCCAACGAACGTGCCGTTCTTCAGGCGGCTATCGTGGAATTCTGGCACGACCAAAGCAAGTGGCCAATCAAAGAGGGTGATAAACCTAAGAAAGCCGATAAGTATATTCTTAGCTATAGTGACAAAAATTACGAGGTTTTTAACCAGCTTATTGACGCCGATTTTGGTGGTAGGGCGAAGGTGAAGGATTACCTCGATCCCGCGCGGCACATCACGACGGCAACGGCAGAGACGGTGTATCCGTCTTTTTCGGCTGTTCCACTCAACGCGGTGCTGGAAGGCCAGAACGGCGTGTCACGTCGTAGCGACCCCGTGTTGGTTTATTGGGCGGAGTTCATTAAATGCCCGAATTGTCCGAGCAGTTCCGGTGCCGAGCAGTATGCTAACATCGATGCGGAAGAATGCAGAAACGATAAGTGTACTTATTTTGTGGAAAACGGTTCGCGATACAAGTTTGAACAAGGGGACCGCAAAGCTTCGATTCGAGGGCTACGCCCTTATAAAGTCACGTTTGATATGCTTAACAATACCGTTACGGTGTCGGAGTAGTGAGAGGTTAACCATTTTGTGCGAGGAGGTTCGCTATGACTGAAGGAAAATCGGGAATGAAAAAAATCCGTCGAAGAACGGGATTCACTCTGCTCGAGCTTATTGCCGTGATGGGCATCATCGTGGCCTTGTCGCTCGTTGTTGTGAGCGGCTATGCCTCGATCATGCGCACCATGTCCGAGATGGCTGGGGTCAACGCGCTACGCAAGGCGGCGATGCTTTGTCGTCAGCATGCCTGCATCGATGGGCGCGACACCTATTTTTTCATCACGGGGTTCGATAAATACGTGCTGTGCCGTAAGGCTGGGACCATCACCGCGCGGAACACGAATTCGCGCTCAGGCGACGACAGACCGAGTTATATGCCTCCAGGGCAGTATAAAGCACTTTGGCTAATGGATAAGTATTCTGATCTCGGTGCTTCTACCGAGTCGTTCTCTGGCATGGATTCGACGGGTCAGATGAGTGCTGAGCAGCTTGCCGAGTTCGATGCGACTTATGCAGGCACCCGTTTGTTTGATTTGACTGATGGCAAGACGGCATCTGTAAAGTATCCACCTTGGTTTGACTATCGTACCGACACATGGATTATGGGATTACCGGAAGACACCTCTCCCGGCTTCAATCTCAATAGCCAATACGGATGGACCGTGTATCCTGAACAAAAGCTTCCCAAAGGGTACTCGTTTGTCCAAGGGGCAGACCATTTTATCGAAGAAGGCAGCTTCTATTTCAAGCCAGACGGCACGGCGCATAGTGATGACAATTTGCTGACAATCTCTGTGCAGGAGCTGGGTACTAAAAAGATTTCTACCATTAAGATCGATGGTAACGGCAAAGTTCAATCGAACTACTAATTTTCGGAGGAATCCATGTTTTTTAACAAAGTCAAGGCCGGCTTTTCACTCATTGAAGTGAATATGGCCATACTCATTGCGGCAGGGGGCATGCTGTCGCTTTTCGCGCTCTTCCCCGTCGGTCTTCGCCAAAGCGTGATGTCGGAGGCAGATTTACATCAGGCGGCCTTCGCCAGTTCGTTTTTTGAGGCGATCGCGGCCAACGTCAAGAATATCGACGATGTTAAGGTTTGGAATACGATTGACGACTTCTGGGATGTGGCGGTTGGTGCAACCGGCATCCCTGTTGATCTTCTCGAGCCTGGTGTCGTCAAAACGAAGGTTGCGGAAGCAACGGGTGAACTCATCGCAACTCCGCTTAATCCCGAAGCTCAGAAGCTGCGTTATGTGTACCGTGAAACGGACAAAGAAGACACAAGTTTTTCAGGTTCCAAGCTCAAATTACCGCCACAGATGCTCATCCGCATTCGCACCATTCAGAACAGCGGGGGACGTTCACCAAACGGATATGCCATCTCCCTCGTTTCTTCCCACGAGTTCACACCTGCCATCTATAGTCACAACACGGTCTATTGCATGGAGCTTTATTTTAGGAAACGGCCGTAGTAGCGCATCTTTCATTCGGATTGAGTGAAGGTAAAGAGGATTTTCGACATGAAGCGAAATTTGAATAAAAACGTAAAAGCCGGCTTCTCGCTGATTGAAGTCATGGTTGCGACGCTGATCCTGCTGATCATCGTGCTGATGATCGGCTCTGTGTTCCGTCAGGGAACATCGACGTGGGACAGCGGCTACGCCCGTGCAGAAGGCGGCATGATTGTGCGCGCCGTGATCGGGTCCATCCAACGCGAGCTTTCCACGGCCATTGATGGAAGACTATTTCCTGGTGCTTGGACTGACGCCGATCATCCCATTGAAGTGGGTTCTAGCACCCTTAAGTTTATCTGCATGAAGGAAAGTGAAGGTGGCGGCACACTACCCCTCAAGCGGGAGCCATGGCTCGTCGAGTACGCATGGGGAAGCAAAGAAATGACGCGCAAGGCCAGTCCTCTGAAATGCACCAATGGAACGTGGAGCCCTGGGACTGTTGTTGAGTCGATCGTCTATACGGAGGCCAATCAGGGCGACAAGAAGGCGATTTACAGCGCGAATTTTAAGTTTGAGGCGGAATCGAATGCCGGTGGCGTTCGTGCTCACGAGTCGCAGGAATTCGAGGATGATTACTTCTGGAATATTCCCTACGTCTCGATCAAGGTTGAGCTGATGCGAACCAGCAGTTTCAGCGGACTCGAAGTCAGGTCGTGGGGCCCAGATGGCAAAGACAAAACTGGCGACGACATCCTCGTCAAATAATCAGGAGGGATGATATGAGAAGAGTACAGAATACAGAATTCAGGAGTCAGAATACAGAATTGGTTCCCGACAGCTTATACATTATTTCACTTTCTTCTAGGGTGTCCTCCCAACCAGAGATACACAAATTTCACGAGAAAAATGACATGAAGCCTCACCTCTCAACTTCTGACTCCTGTCTTCTGACTCCTGACTTCTGTGCGAATTCAACAAAGTTGAATCGCAACCGGACTTTTGGATTTAGTTTGATTGAGCTCCTGACTGTGACGGCGATTATTTCGATTTTAGCTGGCATGATCGGCGTGGCCGCACATTCTGCCCGCATACGCGCCTACTCGACACTTGCCAGAATGGAAGCGCAGCAGATCGCAACGGCGTTCAAGTCCTACTGGGTTACGAAAGGCAAGTGGCCTAGCGGTTACGATGGAGGCGGAGGCTATGATGGGCCGCTGACCAAGGCGATGTTGTTTGCATCGGATCTCATGGGAGGGGGAACGGGCCCTAATGCGGTGACGAGTTCTCCGTTTCTTGAGATATCCGATGAGACCTTCGGTGGTGGCGAAGAGTATCTTGATCCGTGGGGTCACCCCTATACCGTGAAGATCGACCCGACGGTCGAAGTGGAGCAGCCAGAAACCTTTCAGGTCGTCGTCGGGTTCATTAACGCCGAGCGATATTACTATCAGGACTAAAAAGAGAAGTCGCTAGTGGCCAGTGGCTAGTCGCTAGTAATTCCCCGTTCCCAATGACGAATGACGAGTGTCCAATTAAGAATTTGGAGGATTTTATGAAACAACGAGAAATTAGATCGGGATCCGCCCTCGTGGTGGTGCTTGGCATGATGGCGGTTCTCATGATCATGGCCGTCGC
>JBBQIY010000181.1:0-4943 GCA_038325415.1 Kiritimatiellia bacterium | reverse complement strand
TCGCGGCAAAATGGCGGCTTGCCGAGACGGCTGCGCCCCACCAAAGGAGCGGGGGTTTTCCAACCCCCGTCTTGTCGGGGACAAGAATGTCCTGAGAAGTGGCGAGTGGTGAGTAGCGAGAGGCGAGTGTCTTGAGAAGTGGTGAGTAGCGAGTGGTGACATGCTTCGTATGACCAATGACTAATGACCAATGACTAATAACCAATGACTTCCCTAACGACTAGCGACTAGCTACTTCTCTGCTTTTCTGCCAATATCCGAAATCGCAACCAACTGCTTCCAGAGTTCTGGCATTTTCGAAAAGGCGATGGAATTCGCCGCATCCGACAGTGCCATCTCAGGCGTCTCGTGCGTCTCGATGAACACGCCATCCACCGCACCTGTCGCGACCGCCGCCCGCGCAAGCGCGGGAGCCCACTTGCCATCACCGCCGCTGCCGTTGCCCAACGCACCGGGTCGCTGCACCGAATGGGTCGCATCAAAAATAACCGGATAGCCAAATGATTGCAACACTAAAAGACTCCGCATGTCCGCAACGAGATTCCGATAACCGAACGAGGCCCCGCGCTCCGTGAGCAAAATCTTGTAATTGCCCGTAGATTCAATCTTGGCAATCACCTGCTCCATGTCCTCGGGTGCCATGCACTGCATCTTCTTCACGTTCACCACACAGCCCGTCTCGCCCGCTGCGAGAAGCAGATCGGTCTGGCGACAGAGAAACGCCGGAATCTGAATGATGTCCACATACTTGGCCGCCTCAAACGCTTGCCACGGCTCATGGATATCCGTCACGACCGGCACTTGAAATGTGTTCCGCACTTCAGAAAGTATTTCAAGCCCTTGCTCAATCCCAGGGCCACGATAGCTCGATACCGATGAACGGTTCGCCTTATCAAACGAAGCCTTGAAGATCAGCGGAACGTTCAGCTTGCGCGACATCGCCACGAGCTTTCCCGCCAGAATCAGACTGTGCTCGCGTGACTCAATCACACACGGTCCTGCCATCAGGGCGAGAGGCTTCGACGCACCAAACGACACGCCAAACTTGCCCCCCGTCGAAACGACTCGAGCCTTTGGTTTTGCTACTGTTTCTGTTTTCTTTTTCATCATCTTAAATCCGTCCGCTTTCTCGAATGAGCTTCTCGACGACGGCAACGTCTTCGGGCCGATCAACACCGATGCCCACTTCCTTCGTTCGAACCACGCCGATCCTGCCGCCAATCCACATCGCACGCAATTGCTCCAGCGACTCCGTCTTCTCGAGCGCACACGGTTTCTCAGCAACCAATCGCTTCAAAAAATCACCGCGATAACCATAAATGCCAATGTGCCTCTGATAAAGTCCAGAAGCAAGCTCCGTCGCGCCATCACGCCGGCACGGAATCGGCAGACGCGAAAAATAAAGTGCACCATCAAAGGAATCCAGCACCACCTTGACGATCGTCGGCGCCATGAGTTCATCCATGCTACTGATCGGAGCACAGGCCGTGGACATCTGCCAACGATCGTCTTCCTTCAATTTCGAAGCCACGGCATCGATAAGATCCGGATGGATCAGCGGCTCGTCCCCCTGAATATTGATCACAATGTCGTCATCGCCTGCACCAGCCGCCTCGGCGACCCGATCCGTTCCAGACGGATGATCTTCGCGCGTCATGACAACCCGCGCACCGCAGCCTTTGAGGGCCACGGCAATGCGCTCCTCATCCGTGGCCACCACAACTTCATCAAGCGTCTTGGCCTTGAGACACGCCTCCACAACCCATCGCACCAACGGTTTACCGCAGATTGGCACCAGGCTCTTGCCGGGAAAGCGCGTTGATCCCCAACGCGACGGGATGACGCCAATAACCTTCATTTGACTTCTAAATCCTTGTTCGGAACTTCAACGGACACCGAGGGTTCGGTCTTTTCACCAACCTCGGGCACTTGGTTCGCAACTTCTTGAACGGACTCAACAGGTGCTACCGCCTCTACCCCTGGGGCTTCCACTTCTGCGGGTGTTTCCACTTCTGCGAGTGTTTCGACGGCAGCGACATCGATTTCCCCACCTATCGTTATCTCCACTGGAACGGGCCCGATGAAATACATGCCATTCCCATCTGAAAGCCACTCTCCTGAAAGCTTAACTTGTTGACCCTTGATGCACTGCAGCGAAACCACATCGTGCTGAAGCCCCAGATGACCCTTGATCTTAGCGGGCGCATGATACCAGCTCAGCCCAGAATACGTTGTCAATTCCTTCCCTGCCGCATCCTTCATCACAATCGCGCCATCGGTAATTTCGAAACTCCGATCAATCTTTCCGCCAAGCGTCGCCAGCGAACTCCAGAAAATGCGGCTATCCACAAAATCCTTCAGTCGAGAAGGCGTCCAATTCCCGAGAGACGATTGGAATGCTGTAAAGACAGGCCTTGAGAGGCGAATTTTGCTTTTGTGGCAGAGTCCAGACACTTCCACAACGGGTACTACTAACACCTTCTTCTCCGTGTCATCCTCGCCTTTCAGAATCAGATGAAGATCCGAGACCATCAGTCCAAAACCAACACCAAGACGCACCGACTTGATCGTCGCCTCATACCCTGTAGCTGCCTTGATGCGATTCTCGACAAACGACACGCCTGCCGACGAGCGTGCAACCCAATGAACGCAAAGCACGCCTAGAAAGACGAGTAAAATTAGGAATAAAATGAACCTCTTGAATGTACGCATGAATAATCTCCTTAGTCGTAACGAATTGTGCCATAAAAAGGCTGATAACTCAACAGTCAATTACGAGAGACCGCGCATCGGGGGTGCGCGTCAAAATAGTTTGACGCCCACAGGAGTCAGAAGTCAGAAGTCAGAAGTTGGAAATCAAGCACTTACGCGGAGTTAGACAAAATAATTCATGTCCCTGTTCTTGCGACACCACAGAAGAATGGCGAAACTGTGCGTAACATGTTGAGAATCAATGCTTTATTCTGACTCCTGGGTTCTGGGTTCTGGGTGGGATTCAACTAAATTGAATCCCACCCATGATCGAACGCCTGATCGCCCACGCGCGGGAGTTGATTGCACAGACGGCGTTCCCCTCGGCCATCGGCGCAGCCGTTGGGGGTCCCATGGATGGGAAGAACGGCATTATTCTGGGCCCGCCAAACCTCCCCGGTTGGGACTGCGTTCCGCTTGCTGATCAGCTCACGCATGCTTTTAACCTCCCCGTCCGCGTCGAACATGACGCGGCGGCCTGCGCCTTGGCCGAATACTTGTGGGGCGCGAAGCCGGTTGCAGAACGTCTGGCCTATCTCACGTGCGGCACAGGATTCGGCGTCGGCCTGATCATCGACGGCAAACCCTACTACGGTGCAAAGGGAACACCGCCTGAGATCGGACATGTTCGCTATCAGGATGACGGCCCCGTGGCTTTCGGCAAACGCGGCTGCTTCGAAGCCTTCTCCTCCATGCCCGCCCTACAGCGACTCGCCGCATGGAAATTTCCCGAGCGCTGGGGTGCGAATCCCCCAACACCAAAAGAACTCGATGCCTTCATTCTCCAGAACGATCCCGATGCCCTCGCGATTCTCGCCCTACACGCGCGCGCCGTGGGCGACTCCGTTGCACTCCTTGTCGATCTGCTCGGTGCAGACCGAATTCTTCTCGGGAGTGCCAGCCGCTACCTCGGTGAAACCTGGGTCGAAATGGTACGCCAACGCGCCAAAAGCCAGACCGGCTATTGGACGTCGTTCGACGTAGCGGCACCTTCCCTCGGCGACCGCCTGCAAGACTGCTCAGCCCTCGCCGCAGCGTATCAAGTATTGACCCGCTGAGGTGGTTCAAGCACTACGCGACGATGTTCACGAGGCGGTTAGGAACGCAGATGACCTTACGAATGGGACGTCCAGCAACAGCCAGCTTGACCTCTTCGTTTGTTAACGCAAGTTCCTGCATGACGTCTTGAGCCGCATCGGTTGGCATCATCATGCGAGCCTTGATCTTGCCACAGACCTGCAGCACGACCTCCACTTCGGAGACTTTCAGACATTGCTCGTCGTATGTCGGCCATGGGACGTAGGCGATGCCACCGGTATGCCCGAGCTTCTCCCAAAGCTCCTCGCAAGCATGCGGCGCAAAGGGCGACAACATAACAACATATGCTTCAGCAGCTTCGCGTGGCAAAATCTTCCCTTCCCCCGAAAAACTGTTCAAGAAAATCATGAGCTGACTGATGGCCGTGTTGAGATTCAACGTCTCGATGTCTTCCGTCACCTTCTTGATCGTCGCGTGGCAGAGTCTAGACTGTTCCACTGTCATCGCAACATCCTCCACCGCTTGATCCATGATCATGCGATAAGATCGGCGTAGAAAGCGGAACACGCCTTCAACCCCTTGCGTGTTCCATGGTTTCACCGCTTCGAGCGGCCCCATGAACATCTCATAGAGTCTCATGCTGTCAGCACCGTACTCGCCCACAATATCATCGGGATTTACGACGTTCTTGAGCGATTTCGACATCTTCGCAGCAAACTCAACAAGCTTTTCGCCTGTCTCCTTGCGAACGGGTCCTGTTGCCGTAACCTCGACCTTGTCCGTGGGCACCAGCGCACCGCGCTCGTCCTTGTAAGAAATGCCAAGAATCATGCCCTGATTGACGAGCCGCTTAAACGGCTCGTTCGTTGAAACAAGCCCGAGATCGAAGAGGACTTTATGCCAGAAGCGCGAGTACAGCAGATGCAAAACGGCATGCTCGGCACCGCCAACGTACAGGTCTACGGGCATCCACGCCTTTTCCTTCGCCGGGTCAATGAATGCGTTGTCGTTATGCGGATCAATGTAGCGCAGGTAATACCAGCAAGAACCGGCCCACTGTGGCATGGTGTTCGTCTCGCGCCAGCCTTGTTTACCCGTCTTGGGATCAGTATAACGTAACCACTGCTTCGCCTTGGCCAGCGGTGGCTCGCCCG
>JBBQIY010000180.1:0-4955 GCA_038325415.1 Kiritimatiellia bacterium | reverse complement strand
CCGTCGTGTCGGGGACAAGAATGTCCCCGCTCCGTTCTCATGCTTCGCTCTGCGCTTGTCCTAAACGGAGCAGGGGTTCAACATTCCTGTCTTTCACTGCACATTCGAATCAGGAGCGAGTTGCGAGCATTCCAGTCTTTCACTGCATCCGGTTAATCTTGTAATCTTGTCCAAAACTCTCTGTATCGCTCCGTGCCTTAGAGTCTCCGTGGTGAAAAACACCCACAACAGTGATCACAGCGGAAAGTTAGATTTTAATCCGGAATTTCTCATCTTAGTCTGGGCGATTTTCATCTCAACGGCTGATCGTGGCCTTGATCCGGTTGAAGCGTTCGACGAGGAGGGAACGATCGGTGTTGAGAAACATATCCGGTAAAAAACGGCGATCAGAACAAGCAATGACGGCCGCCAGTTCCTGTAAGTCGAGAAGCGTTGGATCGAGAGGATCAATGAAGGAGGTGACCGCTTGCTCCATATCATCGACTTGCACGTCGTCATCCCGAAACGCCAGCACAGCGGCCTCGCGGGCGCGGTTGATGATGGCATCCACGTCACTTCCGGTCAAACGGCGATCACCTAGATGCCGCTCGATATAGGTCTTGACGCCTTCAGACAACGAGAGCTTGCGTGTTCGAGCAATAACCCGAAACAGGTCCATCACCTCTTCCGCATTCTGCGCAGCGAACAGCGGGATGCAGAGGCCAAAACGTCCCTGCCGCTTCATGTCGATCGCGAGCAGATCCGGACGCGATGTCATGGCGACCCATAACTCGCGACCTCGCAGGCTGGAATCACCAATATGAGCTGCAAATGCGGCGAACACGCGGGTCGACACACCACTATCGCCATCGGTTCCGCGGTTCCCGAGCACGGCATCGGCCTCATCCACAACCACAATGACCGGCCCCAGCGCACGGATAGTCATCAGGATGCGCGACAGTTGGCGCTCTGTGTCGCCAACCCACTTTGACCGGAAGTCGCCCATCTCCATGACCGGCAAGCCGCATTCACTGGCGAAACAGTCGATCAAAAACGATTTACCGACCCCTACGCGACCGGGCAGCAAGACACCGCGCTCCAGCACATCACCCTTGCCATTACGGATCAGCCAGGCAAGTTCGCGCAGCTTTTTTTTGGCGGCAGTATGCGTTGCGACAGCATCGAGGCTGAGCCCCGGCTTCGGGTCCTTAAACTTCACAAGCCCCTGACAGTATTCTTCAATGAGGCGTTTCTTTCCTGCGGCAATAATCTCTGGCGTGATGCGCAGACCGTTGCGGACCGCTTCCGCTATCAAATGCTGGGCTCGCAGCAAGTTGAGGCCGGCTGTGCGTGCGGCAAGATCCTGGACAGGAACATCGCTGGTCTCAGCAAGCGACTTGCCTTCCGTAGCGCGTGTAATCGAAGGCGATTCGAGAAAGCGTGCGCGGTCTTCCACGTCAGGGAGTCCTGCGAAGATCTGCGCAACATGCGGATTCTGGAGAATATCCGAATGAAGATCGGCACTGGACTCGGTGACCAAAACCACGCAGATGTCCATCCGGCGCATTTCGGTGGAGGACGCCCATTTGAGCAGGGTAACCAGTGAACGACGCTCATCGGTGCTCGCCCCCGCCTCTTCCGTGGCAGGAACAATTTTTTCAGGGAAATCAATCACCAACGTAACGGTCTGCCGCTCCATGACATCACTTCCAGCATACAGGAAGAACCGCCGTAAAACCGGTGCCAATATCGTGAACTCGCGGGGAGGCCCATCGCGGCGATAAGCAGTCTTTTCAACTTGATCGTAGACCTCAAGCCATTCGAAAAAACGCTTCTGCATGTCCGGCGTTCCAAACGTAAGGCCATCGCTAATATCGTAAAACATCAAAAAGTCGCGATCGGGAAACAAGCGGCGCGTGATGAAGCCTTTGATCGGGACAAATTCTATCCCCGTCGAGCTTTGCAGAGGGAAGACATCGAAGATGTTACCGTGAAGGACAAAAAGGGAGTAGGCATTGCTATTCCACCGGCGGGCGAATTCTAACGGCCAGCCCCGCAATGGGAGCTTACCGACGCTTTCGATGCGAGTGTCATTATCGGAGATCATCTTGTCCTCACCCTGACTTGTGGAGGAACGGGAATGCGACTGGTTTTCGTGCTATCCGTTCGTGCTTCACGGACAGGCACAGACCCATAACCGATACGAACATTGGTCTCGGGTATTCCGCCAACGACATCCTTGAATTCTTCCATCTGCGACAACCACTTGTTGGTCTGATCGAGCTGCTCAATGCTGGCATCGATGCGCTGTGACAGACCGGCGGCATTCTTGGAAGCAATGGCATCTGCCCGAAGCAATCGGATTTGTTGATCCAGGCGCTCTTGTTCGGAAATGACGAGCGAGAGATTCTGTTGCGCTTGCTCTGCACGTTCGAGACGCTTCTGGAGCACAGCAAGTTTTTCCTTTTTCGAAATCAACAAGCGCTGGCGAGATTCAATTCCAAATTTATTTGCCGAATTGATAAGCTCGCCGATTTCATCAGTTAAGCGGGCGACATCCTCTCTGGCCTGCTCGTCGGCGGCTGGGACATCATCCTTGCGTTCAGTCTCTAAGAAGAACTCCAACGACTGTTCGATGGTCAGCAAACGTAGGTAAGTCCACATCAACTCATCGAGCTTATGCAAGCGTGTGGCGAGCGTTCCGTCCGTCTCTTCAACTGGAATTCCACCCTGCTGGTTTTCCTGAATGGAGGCGCGCTCAACATCTTTGCAGACCCGGACAAGTGCGCCGTACCGTTCGTGGCGGCCCTCTGTCAGTGCGGCGAGTTGAGCATCGCGATAACGCATGAAGGCCATCGACTTCAGTGTGGACGCCGCTTGGCTCACTTCTTCGACCTGTCGGTCAACACCTCGGCGGAAAAGCGCGGCATCGGGCATGTAGATCAAGCCAATCAAATAAAGCGAGACACCAACAATCAGACCGAGGGGTTCACCGCTGGCAAACCCTAAACCAAGCGTCGTCAGGCCAAGAGAGGCATGATACCAGCTCCGCATGAATTCTCGCCGATAGTTAGGTTTCAGTTCTTCCATTGTTGACTCAGATCACAAAAGTGACAGCTCATCGTCTTCCAGCTTCTTCAAAAGCGTACAGGTCAGTTCCATAAAATCGGGGCGATTGCGGAGAATCTGCGGAGGCAAGTCTGGGCGAGGAGCCTGAATCTCCTCCACAAGCCGACCAGGACCGGCAGACATCCGGTAAATTCGATCACCCAAATAAACGGCTTCCTCAACAGAGTGGGTAATAAAAAATACGGTGCACTCTTGCTCTCTCCACAGCTCAACCAAAAGCTCCTGCATGCGCAGGCGAATGCGAGGATCGAGTGCTCCAAAAGGCTCGTCCATGAGCAACACACGCGGCTTCAAGATCAGCGTGGCGGCAATAGCGACCCGCTGTTGCATCCCGCCGGAAAGCTCAGATGGATATTTACTTCCGCATCCGATTAGTCCGACCTTCTTCAGCCAGTCAGTGGCCAAGGCACGACGATCCTTCACCGGCATCCCTTGGAGCATAAGTCCAAACGCGATGTTATCTAAAACGGTAAGATTGGGCAACAGGGAGTACTTCTGATCGACCAGCCCTCTGTCGGCTCCAGGCCCCGTGACAGGCTTTCCAAAAACAAGCACCTCACCAGAGGTTTGCGGGTAGTGGGGATCGAGACCCGCCAAAATGCGGATCAACGTCGACTTGCCACAGCCTGAAGGACCTACAATCGTAATAAGTTCACCCGTGCCCGGTTGATCTTCGACCACAAAAGACACGTCCTGAAGGGCGACGCGCGCATTTTCGCCTGTGCCAAACACCTTCGTAACTTTGTCGAAAACAACGAGTTTAGGAAGTTCTACCTTCTTGTCTGACATTACGCAGCCCTCCGGTACGGGAAGAGCGCACGTCCACCCCATTTCCAAGCCTGATCGCAAGCAATGGCGATCAGGACTATCACAATAATGACGGCAAACGTCGCATGCGTATGCCCACGTCGTTCGGACATCGAAATAAGAAACCCTAATCCGCGCTCGCCGTTAACAACGTCCGCCAACATGATCCAGCCCCAGCGAACGCCGTAGACCCCTCGCATGTGATCCCAGATACTGGCCGCGGCCACAGGGAAAATCACATGCTTCACCAACTGCCATTGCGAAGCGCCCTTGGTCATCGCCACGTCCAAAAGTGCACCCGGCACATCGGCGACATCTTTGATTACCAATGGAAGGAGCGCAACAAAACAAGCGATGAAGAGAAATCCGATCTTCTGCTGTTCACCCGACCCCCACCAAGCCAGCGTCAAAGGCACGAAAACGATGATTGGCACGTACGCACTGGCCAGCGCCAGCGGTCGAAAAAACGCCGAAACGCGTTTGTAAGACGCCATGTAAACGCCAAGTGTCACCGCCACCAAAGCCGCCAATGTAAACCCAATCGTTACGCGCACAAACGAAACCCACGCGCAACGCACCAGCTCCTGCTCGAAATGCAACTTCGGAAACGCGCGTAGCACTTCCATTGGACTCGGCAGAATAACCGGGTTAAGAATGCGGTCTTCGATGCGGGCGCCGGAGGTGACATAGAACCACCCCCCAAAAACCAAAACAACGAAAGCCACAGTCAGCAAGGCCGCGCTGGGAGTCGGTATCGCCTTGCGCACATTCAGACGCGCAAAACGTACCACAGCCGTCACCATCAGCACGAAGCAGATGGCGAAAATGAAAAAATGTAAAAGCGAATCTAGCGTTTCTGACACTTACTCGGTCTCCAATGGATAGACCTTAATCTCGACGCGACGGTTCAACGCGTTCTGATCCATATTGCTCGAGTCGGTATTGCCCTGCATAGGATTATCCCAACCGTTACCGATCACCTTGAACTTATTCGGGTCGAACTTATACTTCTCATTGATCGCCTTACGCACGGCATCAGC
>JBBQIY010000179.1:0-4957 GCA_038325415.1 Kiritimatiellia bacterium | reverse complement strand
GAGTCAGAAGTTGGAAATCAAGCACTTACGCGGAGTTAGACAAAATAACTCATGTCCCTGTTCTTGCGACACCATAGAAGAATGGCGAAACTGTGCGTAACATGTTGAGAATCAATGCTGTATTCTGACTCCTGACTTCTGGGTTCTGGGTGGGATTCAACTAAATTGAATCCCACCCAGCGTCCGGCTAAACGGTTGCATTGAGTCGATCAAGAAGTGCTGCCGGCCTCGACTCCGCTATGATGAGTTCGGTATCGCTTTCGCTCGTATAGCCCACATCGATGGTATGTGCGAGAAACGCCAAGAGGTCATCGAAGTACTCGTTGACGTTTAAAACGCCGATCGGATGGTGATGTCCGCCACTGTGCATCTTGCGCATCGCCACGGCATCGAAAAGCTCATCGAGCGTGCCAAAACTTCCCGGCAACGCCACCATGGCATCGCATCGGCGAATCATTTCTGCCTTCCGCGCCGCCAGATTCTCCACAACAATCGTCTCTGTCAGCCCCGGATGAAGGTATTCTTCGCGTAAGCTTTTGGTAAACACGCCAACGACCTTTCCGCCTTGCGATAGCATGGCATCCGCCAACACCTTCATGGTCCCGATTCCGGAACCACCATAAACGAGCGTGATGTCGTTTGCTGCTAAAATCCCAGCAAGCTCCGTCGCCGCTTGGTCATAAACAGAATCTTCAACACGTTGAGAACCGCAGTAAACGGTAAGCGCGCAAATTTTTGGATAGATGCTCTTCATGACTTAACTAAGCCTTTCTTGGTGCGCTTGGCCGGTTCTGGGGAAATAGGAATCGCAAAAGCGGGCGAGGATGCACCCTGCGCACTTCGGTCGCAGCGGTGTACAACGGCGCTGACCAAAAGAGACAAAGCACGCATTCCACGTCTTCCATAAAGCAATGGGAAGGATTTCGCGAAGTTTCATCTCAGTCTCAAACGGCGTTTTCGTCTTAATCAAGCCAAGTCGATTATTGATGCGATGAACATGTACATCGACACAAATCGCCGGTTTATCGAAGGCAACCGCCACGACAAGGTTGGCTGTTTTGCGACCCACGCCAGGAAGCTCGCAGAGTTCCTCGACAGTTTCGGGGATCTTGCCGCCAAACTTCTCCTCGATGACATCCGGAAGCTTCTTCAGCGCCAGAGCCTTCTGGTGATAGAAGCCCACTGGATAAATCAACGCTTCGATTTCTTCAATGCTTTTCGTGCGCAGGTCAGCGAAGCCCTTGACCGCAGGGAAAAGCTTTGTCGAGATAACCATCGCGGTCGTCTCATCTCGCGTCCGCGCACTCAGGATGGTCGCGATCAATATCTTAAAAGGGTTGCGCTCTTGTGCGCCGATGAGGTCGATAATCGGAGCCGGATGGGCTTTAAAATCCTCCATCAAGAGTCTGTGAACCTCGGCGATGTCTTCGAGCTTCATTCTGAGGGATTCTCCTTCAGGGCGTCCGTAGCCTGCCGAATCACGGGTCCGAAGTTCTCCAGAGACTCTTCCACAAGCTGCACCAAGAATGGGTTATCGGTTGCCGTGCGGATTTTCTCCATGCCAACCTGCGCCGAGATGTTGACATAAGGCGGCTTTAAATTCTCCGTCCGTCTTGTAAACGTGCCCGCAGGGATGATCCCCTCGTCCACAAAGGCCTGAAAAACCGTCTGCATCTCATCATGAGACAAATGCATCCGATCTGTGAACAACTCATTCCAGTACGGATCGGTAACCTTCGTCGAAAAAGAATCCCAGAGCTGCGGACTGCGTCCGGTCTTAACAATCACCTCGCCCACCCCGAACAGCGAGAGCCTGCATGGCCCTTTGATGGTGGGATGCTCTGCCGTCGGGAAATAGGCCACCTCAATCCAATCGAGGCTGGAGAGTTCAACCTCAACAGCCTTGTGGCGGATTCGACCCGTCTTATCGAGGGGCGAGAGGCAACCTGAGACAAGGAAGGCAAGCAGAGCGGTTATCGCGGCCGGGGCGTATTTCATGCCGCTATTTAACCATATTTCGGGGTCCGTTTCCACTTCCGTTTTCCGTCTTCACATTCCCTATCGTTTCATGGTATATTGTGTCCTTCGCTTTTACTAACACAAGGCAACTCAGTAATGAACATCGATATTGAAACCGTAACACCCAGCCGAATCAAACTCCTCTGCGCAGTTTCTTCCGAAGAGACACAGACCGAGCACGACAAGGTCACCAAGCAGTTCATGGCCACCCGCGCCCTTCCCGGATTCCGCAAGGGCAAAGCTCCGAGAGAGAAGATCGAAAAGGCTTTTGCCAAGGAAATCTCCATGGAAACGACGAACAATACCGTGAACGCCTACTACAAGAAGGCCATTCAGGAGAAGAAGCTCAAAATTTTCGAACTGGTAGAATTCACGGATGTCAAGCCCAGCGACGATGGCGGTATCTCTTTCGCTGCCGCTTTGGATCTCGATCCCGAATTTGAACTGCCACAATATGATGGCATTCCGGTCGACAATGCCGATACAGTCATCACGGATCACAAGGTCGAAGAAGAGTTTCAGTCATTCCGCAAAGGCATGGCGAAGTTCGAAGACTTTACCGCCGACAGCGTTGCCGTCGCCGAGGATATGCTCAGTGTCTCCTACCAAGGAATGGTCGACGGAAAGCCGCTCGCCGAAGTCGTCCCTGAAGCGGCAGCATTTGGTGCAAAAGACAATTCATGGTGTACCGTCGGTAGCGAGTATTTTATAATCCCAGGTCTCCCTAATGCGATGGTCGGCCTGAAGCTAGGCTCAGAAGGATCGCTGAAGGTGGTTTTCCCCGATGATTTTTACAAGGAAGAACTTCGCGGGATGGCCGTTGACTACAAATTTACTGTAAAAGAAGGCCGGCACCTCGTCGTACCTGAGGTCAACGAAGCCTTTTTGAAGCCGTTGAACGTTGAAACGCTCGAAGAATTCAAGGCGCGCATCCGTAGCCATTTAGACCAGCAGGCGAAGCAGCAGGATAAAGAACGTCGCATTCGCCAGATCATTGATTTCCTCGTCAGGGCAACGCCATTTGAACTTCCTCAGGCCGAATTTGAACGTGCGACTGAAGACGCCCTCAACCGATTGATCCAGTACGGCATGCGCCGTGGCGCGTCGAAGGAAGACATCGCCGCCGAGCGTGAAAAGCTCATGGACACAGCCAAAGAAACAGCCGATGCTCGCATGAGAGGTTCGTTCGTCATTGGGAAGATCGGCGAGATCCTTCAAACCAAGCTCACAGACCCAGAGTTCAACGCGTATCTCAATGAAGTGTTTACCCGCGAACGCCTCGCCGATGCCCAGATAAAAGAGATCGCCAAAGACCGCGCCCGTTTGCGCATGCTCTACAACGAAGCCCTCAAGAACAAGATCCTCGAGCAACTCCTCCAAACCGCAAAGCCGACTGGCGGCATCAACGCCTAAACAGACCCACCGGCGGAGCAACCGCCCTGAAAGGATTCCCCCGATGTATTCTCAATACGTACCGTTCGTCATCGAGCAGACTGGCAGAGGCGAACGCTCTTACGACATTTATTCACGTCTCCTCAAAGATCGCATCGTGTTCGTCGGAACGCCGATCGATGACAGCATCGCCACGGTAATCATCGCCCAGCTCCTCTTCCTCCAGTCGGAGGATGCGGAGAAGGATATTTCCGTTTACATCAATTCACCCGGAGGCGTAGTAACGGCCGGCTTAGCCATCTACGACACCATGCAGTACATCAAATGTGACTGCGCAACCTACTGTCTCGGACAAGCCGCCTCCATGGGCGCCGTCCTCCTCGCCGCCGGCACCAAAGGCAAACGCTACGCCCTGCCAAACGCCCGCGTCATGATCCACCAGCCGCATGGTGGTGCCGAAGGACAGGCAACCGATATTCGAATCCAGGCCAACGAAATCATCCGCACGAGAGAAGCCCTCAACCGCATCCTCTGCGAAACAACGGGCAAGGACATGGCAACCATCGAACGCGACACCGACCGCGACTTTTTCATGTCGCCTCTTGAAGCCAAAGAATATGGACTCGTCGACGAAGTCCTCGTACCAAAAGCCCATCCAATCAAGGCCAAATAGAAAATGCCACCGAAAAAGAAAAAAGGAACGTCCGAATCAAATTGCTGCACGTTCTGCGGTGTTCCCGCCGATGTCGAACCGAATTTGATCGAATTTCAGGGGGACTACATCTGCCCGCGTTGCCTGCGTGACCAAGAGCAGATGTTGCAAACCGCACTGGAAAACATCGGGTCTTTGCGCGCAGATGCGGCCAGAACAGTAAAGGCTTCGCACGTCCGTTCCCCCAAAGATCTCTTCGACCCCAATCTAGACGATGCCACGTCCCCCAAACTGACGCAACCTCACAAAAAAGTTCCGTCACCGAAGGAAATTAAAGAGTTCCTCGACAAATACGTTGTCGGCCAGACCGAAACCAAGCGGATCATCTCGGTTGCCGTTCACAACCACTTCAAACGCATCTTCGGAAACACAGATGCGGCCGAGATGCGAGAGTTCGATGATGTCGAAATCGAGAAGAGCAATATCCTGCTCCTCGGCCCCACCGGCTCCGGCAAGACGCTGATCGCTAGAACCCTCGCTCGGATGCTCGATGTGCCTTTTGCGATCGCAGACGCCACAACCCTCACCGAGGCGGGCTATGTCGGCGAAGATGTCGAAAACATTCTCCTCAGCCTCCTCCAGTCTGCAGGCATGGACATCCAGAAGGCGCAGCACGGCATCGTTTTCGTCGATGAAATCGACAAGATCGGGCGGCGCACCGACAATGTCTCCATCACCCGAGATGTCTCGGGCGAAGGCGTTCAGCAGGCCCTCCTCAAGATCTTGGAAGGCACCGTTGCACGCGTTCCCCCTGGCGGCGGGCGCAAGCACCCCGAACAGCGCTATATCGAAATCGAGACGAAGAACATTCTCTTTATCTGTGGCGGAGCTTTC
>JBBQIY010000178.1:0-4990 GCA_038325415.1 Kiritimatiellia bacterium | reverse complement strand
CACCCTATCCCAAGAACCCCACCATCTGCCGCTTCATGCTCCAGATAGGCCGCTACGAGCAGGCGGGATCAGGCGTCTTTAACGTTACAAAGTACCTCCCCCATTACAGTCACGGTGCAACCCCCATCTTCGAGGAGGCATCAGACCTCTTTACCACCACGATACCGCTTGAAGGTGTTCGGGCAATTCTGCCAGCAGATAAACAAGATGGGTGCCAGTCGGAACTAAGTCGGCATCAAGTTGAAATTCTTCGTAACTTCCAGCAGGAGAAAACGTTAATCGACCTTATGGCTGTGGCCGGAAGAACGGATCGCACTAAGTTCAGGCACCAAGTCTTAAGTGCGCTGTTCGAAGCGGGGTTACTCGAAATGACTAGTCCCGATAAGCCGCGCAGCAGCAAGCAGAAATACCGCCTCACCGCCAAAGGCCGTGACGCTCTCGAATCGATGAAATCAAGGAATTGACTATGCCCTGCTCTCAAATAGCCGCCCCCAAGAAAACAAGCATTAAACGCCACGCCACCCAGCAGTCGGTGGATCAGGCCGTCAAAAGCATTCGCGACATCATGCGTCGAGGCAACTGTGCCGGTGCTATGCAGTATGTCCCCGAACTGACGTGGATCCTCTTCCTGCGTATTCTCGACGAGAAAGAACAGCGCGAGGAACAAGAGACGTTAACCGTCAGCGGACACTGGAAAACCGCACCGCGCTGGATTACTTCTGCGTGCCTTGGGTGTGTGGGAGCCTAACCACGAACAGCACGAAAGACACGAACTTGCTGTAGACGCAGCGTCCTCGCCGCGTTTCCCTTATTGAAAAATTTTAATCCTGAGGCATCTCTGCCTGTGCGGGTCCATTTTCGTGTATTTCGTGCCTTTCGTGGTAAAAAACCACTGGGGCGACATCTCCATACTGCCACAAGCTTCGCCGGTTCCATATCACATATTCGAATATGTGATATCTCGGGTCGCTATCGAACGTCAACCTTGCCCAAGGTGGCGAGTATTCGTGCCGCTTCATCTGTGAGCTTGAGCTCGCGGACGGTTTCTTTTTTTATCAACGGTCACAATAATCTTGTAATCACCTTTGAACCCTCGGATGTAGCATGATCCGTCGGCGTCGGTGGTGCAACGCACATCCGTCCACCATTCTTTGAGAACCAGATCCCTACAGGCCTGTCCGTTCTGATATGTTCGCCCTTCTGCAGGGGAACGGTGGTGGTCGGGGTCAGAATCTGCACATCCCAGACATTGGGTGTCGGAGCCGCCACTTGGACACGGATCGCCTTTTCAAAGGGCTGATTGGTTACAACGACGAACGAATACGCGGCATCCGGAGTCTGTCCGAACAGATGGAAGTCCGACAGTTGACCTACGTCAAAAGCCGATGTTCCTTTGACCTGAAAATCCTCATCTGCAAACGCTTCACCCGTAGCGGCGAGCAAGACCATGGTGAGTAACGCGATACGCTTTTAGGTTGATGGGTGCCTCCTCTGATGCAGAACAATATTCTTAGGCATCCTCTTTCTAAAATAAAATAACCGAATTGATCCCGCCCTAGGGCAGGGTCACGACATTGCCACGGTTGAGTAAATACTCGGGATCGAGTGCTGATTTAACCTTGCGAATCTCATCCACGCCGCGTTGTCCGTTGCAGGCCATGAAGTCGGCACGCTTGCGTTTGCCGGTTCCGTGCTCACCGGAATAGACGCCGCCGAGTTCCGCAGATTTGGCCACAATCCTTTCGTAGACGCGTGTGGCGTTTTCGAGCTGGCTCTTCTCCGGCATCATCGAAAAGTGCAAATGGCAGTCCCCCAAGTGGCCGAAGGCGAGGTAGTCAAGCTTGTTTTCGTTGAGCAGCGCGTGCGTAAATGAGAGAAATTCCGAGAAGTTCTCCTTCGGTACAACCGTATCCGTCATCAGCGTATACGTGCCGCGGTGCGTCACGACCTCCAATGAATTCGCTGGTAGTGAATGCCGGGCCTCCATAAACAACGTCCGGTCGCGCTCGTTGTCGAGCAGGATGATCGCATCGGGGTCAATGGCGACATCAAGACTGCAGAGGCGTTCGAACCAAGTCTCGGTAACGTTGTCGGAGTTTTCCACCGAAACTGGAATCTGCAAATACACGGCTACGGGATTTTCACCGCTAAAAAAACGGCTCTCATGCTTCATGTACTTGCGGCAATTGACACCGAAATACTCAAACGCCGTCAGCCCCGATAAATCACCTTCTAGCACGTCCTCAAGTTGGATGCGGAGTTTAACAGCTTCTTCCTCCGATGGCAGCGAGAAGAAGAAATCGAGGTAAGCCTCAGGTCTATCGAGTAGCTTCAGCGTCACGTCGACAACAACACCGTAGAGGCCTTCTGAGCCAACAATGAAGTCAACAAAATCCATCACGCCATCTTCGGCGGAGTACGGTCCGCCAGCATTCTTAATCGCCGGTCGTGGGTGACGGGGTACGAGGATTTCGAGCGTCTTGCTACCGCAGTTGAGAACAAATTTCCCGTCCTCAGAGATGACCTCGCCACGACTGGCGGATACAAATGTACCGCAAGGCAGAATGACGCCCACGCGCTGAACCCAATCGCGCGTCGCACCCGATGCTCCCGGTGTGAATCCGGACGCATTGCAAGCGATGGAACCACCAACTGTTGCTTCCGCGCGGCTGGTCGGGTCAACCGGATAGTAGAGACGCGAATGCGTTTCTGCAAGTACCGCTTTGCGCATCTCCTCGAGAATCATGCCAATCGGAGCCTTGACCTGCTTCGCGGTCTCGTCAACAAACCGTGCAGGCTCCTTCATCGACACCATCGACAGCATAATCCCGCCCTCCGGCGTTGCGCTGCCCGTCAGATTCGAACGGCCCGCACAGACTGTCACCGGCACGCCGCACAGGAAACACGTGTTCAGAATCGCCGACACGTCACGTGCGTTGCGTGGACGACACACACCGATTGCTTTGCCCGGAAGATGCGACTCATCAGAAGAGAATCCAGATACAATATCCAGATCGGTTGCCAGTTCAATTTTGAACGTCTTCGCGAGAAAAACCGCCAACGCATTCACATCAGGCGTTGCCCGATATTTCGTAGCGAATTCAGCAATAGCGCCACCCTCGGATTCGGAAATCAGATTGACACCCAAGAGCACATTCTTTTTCGTTTGTTTCATGCAAAAAAGGCGCACCTTGTGGCACGCCTTTTGATAACGCTGATCTCAGTCCAAAACGTTACTTCGTCTCGGCTGGAACTTCTGCGGCGGGCTCTGCAGTTGCAGGAATCACGACAGCCGGAGCTTGAACAGGAACAACCACGGAAGGAGCAGGCGCTACGGCTTCGGCGGGAGCTTCAACAGCAGGTGCAACGGTTTCCGTCGCAGGCGATACGACTTGCACTGCAGGCGCAACGACAGCAGTTGCTTCCGGAGCCGGAGCGACCGCTTCAGGGCCAAGTGCGGTAGCGAGATCTTCTTCCGTGGGTGTGGGCGGCTTGGCCGCCTCAGACGTACTAGAAGTCATACGCTCAGAAAGCGAAGCGCCACGGCTCGTCGGCTTAAGGACGGCGAGTACAGCGGTGTTAAAAAGGAATATCGCACCTAGAACAACGGTCGTACGCGTCAACACGTTGCCCATCTGGGCGCCGAAAACTGCTTCCGCGCCGCCGCCGAAGCTGAGGCCAACACCCTGCCCCTTGGAGCGCTGGATAAGAACAATGCCGATGAGCAGGAGGCAGACGATGGCTTCAAGCCCCATAAGAATGCGAATGATGATGTCCATGATGGATGATTCTCCGGTGAGTCAGTATTTAAAAAATTAGGCGATTGCCGCCTTAACGATGCCTACAAAATCTTCGGCCTTGAGTGCGGCGCCGCCGATGAGACCGCCGTCGATATCTTTTTGCGAAAGCAATCCAGCCGCATTGCTCGGCTTCATGCTTCCGCCGTACAAGATGCGGGTGGCTTCGGCTGTCTTCGCTCCAAACAGCTCGGTCAACTTCGCACGGATAAAGGCGTGTACTTCCTGTGCCTGTTCGTCGGTAGCAACCTTGCCGGTGCCGATAGCCCAAACGGGTTCGTAGGCGATCACAACCTTCTCCATATCAGCGACGGTGAGTCCAGCAAGGCCCATGCGGGTCTGACGCTCCACCACTTCGTTCGTGGTGTTGGCTTCGCGCTCGGCAAGTAATTCGCCAACGCAAACGACGGCTACAATCCCTGCGGCAACGGCTGCTTTCGTGCGCTTGTTGACCGTGTCATCGGTCTCGCCGAAATATTGGCGGCGCTCGCTGTGGCCGATGATGACGTGGGAGCACTTTGCATCCTTGAGCATGGCCGTCGAGACTTCACCCGTGTATGCGCCGTTCTCAGCCCAGTGCACATTCTGTGCACCGAGCTTCACGCAAGATCCGGTCGTCTCAGCGGCTACGGCAGGAATTGTCAAATAAGGAGGGCAGACAAGAACTTCCGGCCCACTCGAACAAGCGGGCGAACCGCCACACGGCAGCGCAGCCTTGATTTCCTTCACGAGAGCGGCGCCCTCTGCTGAAGTCTTGTTCATCTTCCAGTTCCCAGCGATCAGAATACGACGAGCCATTGCGAAAATCCCCTAAGTGCATTATTGTCAAAAAGAATCGGTCTATTATGCCGTACTGAGCTAATTTTGTCAACAAGCTCTAAAAAGGCAAAATTTACGCAAAATGAAACCGTTGTGCCCTAGAGGAATCGAAATAACGTATCAGCGGTTTTAAACCACTTGTGTATTCTGGCTCCTGAATTCTGTTTCGGCTTACACGAGCTTGAGTGCGTCATCGAGCGCACCGATGATATCGTCGATACGCTCGAGGCCAATCGAAAGACGGAGCAATTCCGGAGTTATTCCCGCAGCCGCTTGATCCGCTTCACTGAGTTGCGAATGGGTTGTGCTCGCAGGGTGAATGATGAGGCTTTTCGCATCACCCACGTTGGCGAGATGGCTGAAGAGTTGAATAC
>JBBQIY010000177.1:0-5058 GCA_038325415.1 Kiritimatiellia bacterium | reverse complement strand
CTTAACCGGCATCAAATTGCTAAGCCTCCTGGTCGACAGCAAACTCGCGCGAGAACTTCCCCCTGAAAATTTCTCTGGAGGCGCAAAGCCGTATGCCATCTATTTCTTGGAGTTCGGCGGTAGCCCCTCGATCTCACCAATTGAACTGTTGCAAGCCACGCAGTCCTCTTATGAGCGATCTGTAATCTGTTATTTAACCGATTTGGTGTACCATGAGCTGACCACTAAAGAGACTCCACATCATCACGTAGCCACAATTAAAGAACCCACGAGACAAACCCAGATCAAACGCGTACCAGACCCAGAACCCACAAACGACTCAGGACGCAACCCGTCACTGGGTACACTGCTGTTCCGCTATCAGGGCGTTCCCTATTACGTGACGCAACGCGATCCTACCCTCACTCCCGGCATCCAAACCGTGCGCCTCTCGCAGTCCTGCCAAGTGCGCATGACAACCTTTGAGCAGACTCTTCTGGATACGTTGCATAAGCCGTGGAGTTGCGGAGGGCCATCGGTGGTCTTCGAGGCGTGGGAGCGTGGACTACCCCTACTCGATGACACCAGACTGGCACATTGTTTGCAGAAAATCAATAGAACCACTGTCATCCGCAGAGTTGGCACTATGCTGGAACAGTTCGACCACGTCGTGACCGACACCGCCCTCCAAACCCTTCTGGACGATGCTAAAGCCAAAGTGAGAAACGGAACCGAGCCGACCATCCCCCTGCTTCCAGACGTTCCTTCGTCTCGGTACAACCCAACGTGGGGAATCAACTCATGAACATCCTTGAACAGCAACGGTGGAAAAACCAAGCCTTGGAATTCGTATTGGCTGCCTTTGCCACCCATGAGCCGCTCCGAACCGCCCTCATCTTCAAAGGTGCTCGCATTCTCAATCTTCGGCTGGGCGGCACCGTTTCGCGCGAATCGTTCGATCTGGACTCGAATCTGGACATCGGTGTTGCTGATGAACACCCCGATAAACAGGAACGGCGCAACTTCCTTAACGACGAAAGTTCTCTCGCCATCAAGCGCCACATTTTGAGGCAGGATCCAGCTCGCTTTAGTCTGAGATCCGTCAACACAGAAATAAGCCCGCCTAAGAACAACCACCCATTCGACTGGACAGGGTTCACCGTCAAAATCGGCCTGCTCGACAACGAGAAATCAACCGCACTAAACATGCCGACGGTCGAAATCGACGTTGCCGCACCCGAATGCCTCGGCGAAGGCGTGGTCTCGCCCCTAGCACTGCACGATGGGCTGGTTATTCAGGCCTATACACTCGAACGCATCGCGGGCGAAAAGATGCGAGCTTTTCTCACCTCACTCCCAGCCTACAGGGCCAAAATAGGCCGAAGGCCCGATACACCACGCGTGAAAGACCTCTATGACCTTTTTACACAACTCAGCATCCTACCGTTCGCATTCATGATTCCGGAAGAACGCTTCCTGCACCGGTTGGACACGTCGGGAATTAACCCTCCCGTTCAAAGTGCGTTAAGCCTCTTCAAATTAGCCTGAGCTGCTGCGTGCCCCTGTTCCGCCGACTTGAATTAACTCATAATTCACAGTACCGAGGAGAAAGCAGGTACAGCCTTAGCTTTTTGTAGACGTCACGCTAAGCTGCCGGTTTCTTGAACTGCTTGTCGAAAAAGTCAGTTATTTCAAGCACGAACCTCATTGAAGTCTCGTCTCCTTCAATAGCTCAATAAACAGACGGCTTTTACTGCCATTCGCCTTGTATTCCGCGTACGCCTGTTCAGCAATTCGGGTGTTCAGCAATACGGACGTCGAACGCATCCTCTTCCTATGCCGTTTCATGGGGCGTCATATTGGATTAATCATAAAATACGCGTGTTTTAAAAAATTTGGGTATAAAAACTATTCGTTTATTTAGATGGTCTATTATTGTACAATGAAAAGGTTTTACAACAGCGGCCTTCAGCAAGGCGGAAAGTCCAGTTTATGAGAGTCCTTTCAGGTATCCAGCCCTCCGGCAAATTACATCTTGGCAATTACTTCGGCATGATGAAGCAATGCGTCGACCTTCAGAAGAAGGGCGACGTGTTTGTTTTCATCGCCAACTATCATGCCCTCACCACCGTATCCGATCCCGACCGGTTACGTCAGGACACCCACGACGTGGCGCTGGACTTCCTCGCCTGTGGCCTCGATCCCGAGCATACAATTTTTTTCCGACAAAGCGATGTACCTGAAGTTCAGGAACTGACTTGGCTTCTTTCTACGGTGTGCCCCATGGGGTTGCTGGAGCGCTGCCATTCCTACAAGGATAAGATCGCCCATGGCAAGGAAGCTACGCATGCGCTCTTCGCCTACCCCGTGCTCATGGCCGCCGACATTCTGCTCTACCAGTCCGATATCGTGCCGGTCGGCAAAGACCAGAAGCAACATCTCGAGGTCGCTCGGGATCTCGCTATCAAGTTCAACATCAAGTTCGGCGAGACGTTTAAAGTTCCCGAGCCCTTCATTCCGGAGGAAGTGGCCATCGTGCCCGGCACAGATGGGCAGAAGATGTCCAAATCGTATGGCAACACGATCGAACTCTCTGCCTCGCCGAAGGACATCAAGGCCGCCATCATGTCCATCGTCACCGATTCAACGCCACTCGAAGATCCCAAAGACCCCGAAACCTGTACCGTCTACAACATCTACAAGCTCGTAGCAACACCCGAGAAAGTCGTGGAAATGGCCCAGAACCTCCGTGCAGGTGGCTATGGATACGGCCACGCCAAAAAGGCCCTTTTAGAAAGCTTCACCACCCGGTTCGCCGACTTCCGCGAACGCCGGGCTATGCTCGAGGCCGATCCCGCTGTCGTCGAGAAAATTTTGCAGGACGGTGCCGAACGTGCCCGAGTCGAAGCCCGCAAGACGCTAACGGCTGCAAGACAAGCCGTTGGCTTAGAATAACACGATAAATCAGGTGCCTGCATGGGCATTTGCATTTGCCTCCTTACGGCAACGATGATATGATCAAACACGGTTATAAAACTTATACCCACTAACAATTCTAATCCACTGCCTTATGAACGCTACACTACTAAAGCGATTTTTCCGCGTAGCTCGCTCTGGCGCCAGTGCCGAGGTGGAAGCGATTTGCCGCCGCGTCATTGAGGATGAAAAGAAGAAGGGACATGAGCAAGTTGCCAGCGATCTTGAACGCATTCTTGCCGAACGCCCCACTCCGCGTCCGCCATCTGCCCACCCCAGCGAACTGCAGCCACTGCCAACAAGCGGGCGTGACGCGGCACCACTTGTTCAAGAGACCCCCTTTGAAAACCTCCGGCATTTGATGGTTTTACCCCCTAGGACAGAACAAAGGTTTACTCGCATAGAAAAAGAATTTGCTGCGCGAACCCGTCTTGCAACATTCGGACTGCGTCCGCGAAACCGGATTCTGCTTTATGGACCTCCAGGTTGCGGAAAAAGCCTTGGAGCGGAACGTCTAGCATGGAACACCGGGCTCCCCCTTCGCAAGGTGCGCTTCGACACGCTTCTCTCCTCCTACTTCGGCGAAACGCTTTCCAATTTGCGAACAGTTTTTGACACACTGAAGACCTCACCCTGCGCATTACTCCTAGATGAATGCGATACGCTCGCCCGTTCGCGCATGGCTCGCAATGATGTCGGTGAAGCCACGCGTATTACTAACGCTCTGCTTGACTTGTTAGAAAGTTTTCCTCTCGAGAGCCTAGTGATCGCCACGTCAAATCTGGATTCCGTGTTGGACTCTGCACTATTTCGCCGTTTCGATGAGGTATTGAGAGTACCGCCTCCAGGAATAGATGAAATTCGACGACTTTTCACATACACGCTTTCGCCAATGAAAGTAGAGAAACACCTTCCCTTGGAAGGTATCGTTCTGTCCATGGACGGTATGTCCTGCTCAGATGTCGTTTCCGTGACGCAGAACGCTGCGAAACATACCGTCATGGATGGTCGGGACACGGTCATGGAAGATGACGTCCGCCACGCCATTCGAGAATTACTAGAACAGCACAACTTGGATATGAAATAAGCAATGCCTGATTTCCATCATCTGGAGCTGACCATTCGGGGCGAATTTGTACCATGCTTTCCCAGTAGCGGTATTGAAAACCAAGAGGTTGCTGACAATAAAACGAATCGCGCAGGCCATGCCGCAGCGATTAGTATGGCATTGAATCAGCTCCGACTACTTCACGCTACCAGCAAATCTGAACGAGATGCGCTGGGATTACCAGACATTCCTGCCGACAAAGGGTTTCTCTTGCGTCTACCTGAAGGTGCAGATGTGGATATGCTCGTGCAATCCCTAGGCTTAGAGCTTGTGGCAGAAACAAATGAAGGCTTTGTCCTTGTTTCGGCGTCTGATTTAAAATTCGAGAAACTCGAAGAAGTTTTGCTAAAATTTACGAAGGACGAACACGGCGGCGGCTCTGCGGCGGCGTTGTTGGAAATTCTCGATCGCACTGACACAGAGAGGTTACATAAAGACATTGTGGGAGATGGCGTCCCGTGGCCTCTGGATGATACGAAAGTGTACACGTTCGATCTCGCCATCCAAACCGCGCTAAGCACACGATGCATTTTTTATCCGCGTGTCCGCAAAAAAAAGGCCGAGACCGATGTTGAATTTAGCCAACGCAAAACGGAATTGCTTCACCAAGCATATCAAACATCAGCCCGTGAATGGGATGAGAAGGCGGATGAACGAAGAGACGAGTTGAGGCAATTTATTTCCCACCCACGCTATCGTGGTGAACTGATTGAAGAACTGCCATATCAGGATTGTGTCCGCACGGATGAGGGCATGGTCTTTCCCGACAGCGTTCAAATTCGCATTCGAATGAACGGCGCAGGATTCAAAGATGTCATCCAGAACTTCGCGCATCTTTTCGAAATCACTTTGCTGCCAGAAGTTGAGTCGGGTAAAGGGGATCTACAAATAGACTCGAGCATAGACAATGTTGACATCCAAGCACCACTGCTGGATGCCCCTGCGATTTGTGTGATTGATAGCGGGATTCAAGAAGAGCATCGCTGGCTGGCTCC
>JBBQIY010000176.1:0-5067 GCA_038325415.1 Kiritimatiellia bacterium | reverse complement strand
CGCGGATGGAACAAACTCTTTCTCGATGCCGAAATCTACGAAGACAACGAATTGTTTGGTAGCAAGTTCATGGTCAGTGCTCGGTATCGGGTTCCTATCGGCCAGGATGGTCGGAAGTTTAATGGCATGATCGATGACCGCATGAGCGAACTGGTAATGCGCGATCCGCACATCCAATTGCGCACGGGTGTCACCCTGAGCCAGACCCTTGAGAACACGCGCACTTTCCTGGGTAAAGGCGATGTGCTCCTGCTCGACCATACCATTTTTGTGAATGGCGATACGGGCGGCGGCACTGGGGAGAACGGGACGGGGGAGCATCCGTTCGATAAGATTCAGAAGGGCGTGGACTATGCCAGCGCAGGTTCATTCGAGAATGTCTATGTTTTCGGTGCTCGAAAACCGTATGACGAGAGTGTCATGATCGAGTCGGGTCTAGGGCTTTACGGCGAGGGCCATAAGTTCGGGCACGGATTCCCAGGGTTGGGCATCGCACCGGTCGTTCGCGGAGATTCTTCGAGAGGTCTCCCGGGTGCATTCAATGTGGTTGCATCCGACCCCGTTATGATCGCGGGATTCGATTTCGACGGCGGCCGCTCGGCTCAGGGAATGTCTGATCTTGATAGGGGCGTTGCCTCACCGTTCCTTTATCCAATGATGGGCGTCTTCGCTCAGTCGTCTGATCATTTGACCGTGTTTGATAACAATTTCAAAAATCTTCTGGCTGGCATTTTGGTGATGCAGGGAGAGAATTCGCGCGTTGAGATTCTTCGCAATAGCTTTAAAAATGTCGGGGTGGGGGTTCTCTCTCTCGCTTCTTCCGAAGCGTATCTCTGGGTGCACGACAACGTTGTCGAGAACTCCTTGTTTGGCATCGGTGCCATCGGAAGTGGGTCTGATACGGATTTCACCGTCATCCTGAACAAGAATAGAATCACGGGTCGTGCCTCGGATGTGGGTGGATACGTCGATTCAGACTTCCTTGCTAACGTCCTCATGACACCTGAGATGTTTGAAGCGTTCGGATCTGAGGTGCCAACGTCATGGCCGATTCCGTCGCTTGCTGGCATCCTTGTCGGCGCAGTAGATGGGGCGGAGGTTCTTGCGGGCATTCTCGACAACACCATCAGTGGGTCCCTGCTCGGAATCGTGGGGCTCTCAGCAAACGATCTTGGACTCGGACTTTTCGGTCTCGACTTCGCTTCTATGCCGCGTGACCTAGCTCCCGTCGATTTAACGCACCTTTCCCTCAACATTCAAGGCAATATCCTCGTGGGTGGTGGGGCCGATGGAACCTACGGGCTGCTCCTTGCTCATGCAGGATCAGTCGGGGGATTCATCCTCAATCAATTTTTAGGTGCAAATCTTGATGACCAAGGCATGATTGATCTTGGCACCATGCTTCGTGACGTCCTTCCTGAATCGCTTGGAACAGACTCGGGTCTTTCTGGAATCACGCTTCTCGCCATGGGCGACGCGTCTTCGATTGACCGCGCTTTTATCGCAGGGAACTCCATTAGCGACTACCTTCTCGGCTTGGGAGCCGTCTCTGTTGACGGCGCTGTAATTCAGAAACTCCACGTCTATGAAAACAGTTTCGGAAATGACTTCATCGGTGCGCTTGCTTTATCCCTTGGAGTTGACGCAGGTTTGGACGACGTTGTTTTTTACAACAACCTCTTCCAAATTGGCGGAGCCGATAAGCTCAATGGCCTCCTCAACGCGATTCTTCCTGTCGTTGGCTTTTCAGGCGCGGTTGAAATCCCGAACGGTGGACTCCTCGGCATCGGTATCGCGACCCTTGGTGACGGAGCTTACGCGAATAGAGTGGTTATCGACGGAAACGAAATTTCTGGCGCGTTGGTCGGCGTTTTAGCCTTTTGCAATGATGATGCCTCGTTCGATGGGTTCCTCGTGGTTAAAAATGAATTCACCGATAACCTGATCGGCGTTGTGGGCATCGCAAACGGTCCAGATGCTTCCTTCCGGAATACGCAGATTGCAAATAATACGATCACGGGCGGCGGTTCCGTGGCTTTGCTGGGGCTGATCGACGGACTGTTGGGCGGAGAGGTTTCTGATTATCTCGGCTCATCGGAACTAACCTATGCAGATAAGGGGCTCCTTGGAATCGGGTTCGTCGCGTTAAACGGAGCGACGATAAACGGATTTACCATCGGTGGAAATACGGTGAGCGATAACCTGCTCGGCATTGGCCTACTCGCTTATTCCGACTGGAATGACTCCTCCATGGAGTATGGTGTTGTCTCTGGAAATACAATCGACAACGCGTGGGCTGGAATTTTTGGCGGCGCTTTCGGCGGAAGCCTTAATGGTCTCACGATCACTGGTAATTCCATCTCTGCTGGAACAGACGATATTTATTCGCGGTTGATGACTCCCTTCATCAGCTCCATGATTGGAGAAGAGGTCGTGGGGATGCCCGGAATTGTCGGCGTAGGACTCTACGCGGGCCAAGACGGCAGCATTGATGACGCCCAGATCATCGGCAATGATATCGACGGTTTCCTCTGGGGTATCTTTGCGAATGCTTGCGGCGAAGATGCGTCTATTGAAAATATTCTCGTCCGAAACAATGCGCTCAGAGCCAACGCCATTGGCATACAGGTCTCGGGCGAAAGTGGAGCCACGATTGATGAGGCGGCCATCCGCGACAACCGCGTCACGGGAAGCACCATCGGCATTATTGCTTACATCTCCGACGATAACAATTACGACACCAGCTCGGACATGACCTTCAGAATTACGGGGAACACGATCGTGGGCAGTGGTGCTGATTTCGGTCGAGCCTTCTACGCCGCGAACTTCTTCTCCGACATGCTGACGCGTGATAATGATGCCGCCCTTCAAGATATCTTCTTCTTATACGGCATGGACGATGTCCCCGGTGACTTCAACAGGATTCTTCCTCAGACCTTGCAGGGTGGAACGGCTGGCGATGACTCCGTCTTCGATTATATCGATTGGAATACGACAGCAGGAAACGGGTTTACAGGCATCGTGACGTCCTTCAGGGGCGTTGACAGCGGTAACGCTGTCATTCGCAACAACGATATTTCTGGATTCAGAAACGGTATCTTCGTCGCCGTTAACGATTCGGATGATATCGATATTATCGCGAGGAATAACATAAGCCTCCGTAACCGTGTGGTGGGATATTCTAACGACTATGATCTGCATTTGAGCGGTTCCGAGCAGGCAGGATTCAGCCACCTCTGGAAGAGGCCGAGATAATCTACGGCTCCGGCCACAAAAAAGGAATAGGTGCTTGAGCTTCGGGTTGAGCACCTTTTTAATGAAATTCAAAGGCAATTCAAAAAAGAACGCGTTCTTCGCGCTTCTGTTACTCGTGCCTGCGCCGAGTATCGGGGTGCTGTTGGGCATGATCCTATTTCCCGACATTTCGCTCGGCCGTGTGCTCTTCGGCTTCACAAAAGTCTGGATGGTCGTCCTTCCTGTTGTCTGGCTGATAGCCGTTGAGAAGAAGTCCTTGAGCTGTTCTCCCGTTAGACGTGGCGGTCTCGCCGTAGGCGTGATGAGCGGCGTGGCCATCGCGGGAGCTGTCGTTGCACTTTATGCCCTAGCTGCCGACAAGGTTCTGGACAAAGCGTTTTTCGTGGAAAAGCTGACGGATGTCGGACTGGGGAACTGGAAGATTTATCTCGGTGGGACGATTTACTGGATCTTGGTGAACGCCATTCTCGAGGAATACGTGTGGAGGTGGTTCTGTGTTGAACAGTGCAGCCGACTGTGGAATCGACGGCTCGCTATTGTAGCGTCTGCCTTTTTCTTTACGCTTCACCACATTCTTGCGATGTCGCTTTATTTCCCGCTTATCGCCGTTGCTCTGTGCTCGCTTGGCGTTTTTATCGGCGGCATCATCTGGTCGGCTATGTACATCCGGTATGAGTCCATCTGGCCTGGCTACGTCAGCCACGCGATCGTTGATATGGCCGTTTTCGGAATCGGCGCTGCGATGCTATTCGGGTAAACAAGCTGTGGACAACCTGTTAATAAGTTGACGATTCAATCCGCTTTACAGGAAGCGCTGGCGGGTGGTAATGTCTTCACCGCACTCTTTATAAGGACGACTGTTTTCATGGCAACGCGTAAAAAACAATTTTCGATAGAAAAACCTGCATTTCGGGTTCCACCGTACAGTGCAGAAGCGGAGGAGGCGGTTCTTGGGGCGATCATGCTGGATGCCCCGAGAACCATCGAGCTTTGCTATGCTGCAGGCATAACAGCCGAAAGCTTCTGGATTGCTCCCAACCGGACAATCTTTGAATCCACGATTCGGATGAACGGCGCGGGAAAACCTGTCGATGTTGTCACGATCATGGAGGAGTTGCGCATCAGGGGCGAACTCGATGCCGTTGGTGGTTCGGTGGCGCTGGAGCGCATGATCGATGCGACGCCAGCCGTCGCCCACGCAGACTATTACACCTCGATTCTCCGCGAAAAGCACTTGTTGCGTCGCGTGATCACCGCTGCTGAAAATGCGCAGGAGAAGTGCTATGCACCCGACCGTAGCATCGAGTTGATTGTTAGCGAAACGGAGCAGGAGGTGCTCGCTATCTCCGAAACGCAGCCCCAAGGCACCCTCAGTTGGAATGATTCGCTCCAGCAGACCATGGGCAAGATCGATACCATGCTCCAACGCAAGGACGGCATCAGCGGACTCTCGACGGGCTTTCGAAACATTGATCGAAAGATCGCCGGTATGCGCAATGCAGAAATGATTGTCCTCGCCGCGCGTCCTTCCATGGGCAAGACGTCGCTAGCCATGAACATCTGCGAAAACGTTGCGCTGGGCACGAATGTTGGCGGAAAGTCGAAGCTTCGAACACCCGTTCCCGTCGGCATCTTTTCATGTGAAATGTCGACCGATGCGCTGATCACCCGTCTTGTGTGCTCACGCGCACGGGTGTCGCTCCAGAGTGTTATGTCAGGCTACGTGAACAAGCAAGAGGCCAACACGAAGATTACCCGAGCGGCCTCGGACTTCATGAATGCGCCGATCTACATTGACGATACCGGCGGCTT
>JBBQIY010000175.1:0-5081 GCA_038325415.1 Kiritimatiellia bacterium | reverse complement strand
ACAAAATAATTCATGTCCCTGTTCTTGCGACACCATAGAAGAATGGCGAAACTGTGCGTAACATGTTGAGAATCAATGCTGTATTCTGACTCCTGACTTCTGGGTTCTGGGTGGGATTCAACTAAATTGAATCCCACCCCGCACCCGCCGTTGGCATCGTGCGTATGGTTGGCGAGCAGGTAGCGCCAGCCGCGTTCCAGATAGGCTTGGGGGCCCCGGGCACCACATGACATGGCAAGACAGGCCAGCGGTTCTGCACCATAGACGAGCCGACAATTGGCGTCGAAATCCTGCTGCTTCAGATACGTGCGGCTGCTGATCGTTCCCGGGAAGAGGAACGTCCACTTGCCCTGCTTCAAGTAGTTGCGGCGCTCGCCGGTCAGCACGGGCAACTTCGTCTTTTCTCCCGCAATCCTTTCAACCGTATAGGCCTTTACAACCAACCCGCCCCCCAGTGTCAAATCCGACACGGCATCATCGCCCAGCATTTCGTAGGATGCTACATCCACTTCAATGGTCGGCAATCCCTTGACCTCTGGTTGTTCGTTGTCTCGGATGCGAATGCGTATTTTATAGCCGGTCCAATCATAGGGATGAAGCCCATCTGGTGGATTCATTTCCGCCCTAACCGACTCAACTTCGTAAACAACCGGATCTTGCCTTGTAAAGAACCGCTTCAGCGCAAGGCTGCTTTGCTCGTTCATACGTAAAGGCCCCATGTCTCATTGAACTCCTGCGCAGACAGACCCGAAAGTAGCGGGATCAGCGGCTCAAGGGAGCCCTGCACCCTCATCTTGGCATCTGACAGAATTTGAGTAAGCGCTTGATTGCCTATCGCACGTCCTTGCTGATCAAACATATATCCAACCCTTCGAACAAGATCAATTCGTCCTATTCGCTTGAGATAGTCCGACAATCGCTCTTCATCTAAAAGCGAGATACCTCGCTCCCACGCCTCATGAACGACAGCAGAACCTCCGCAATGCCAAGGTTTCTGTAGCGTGTCCAGCAAAGTCTGTTCAAGTGTTGTCATGAGCACTTGGCAACTCGGCGAAAGACGAACACGTTGCACCCCCGGAACCCTTGAAATATCACGGCTTGTTGCGTAATACGGAACCCCTTGATAGCTGAACAACAATGTCCCCAATGTTGGCTTTCGCTCCCTGGAATAATGGGTTTTAAAGCCTCCGCCACATTTTCCGGATTGATTTTCAACCAAATAAAAAGGCCGTGGGAACCGACTGGCCCTGTTTTTACGCCTGCGCGAGTTTAGCAAAGCGGTTCGCAATCGCCAGAGCCGGGTCGACAGGCACTTCCCGGCGCACCACATTCGCAGGAACCGTAATCGCGGGAACCTTGCGTAGCGTCTTGCCTGAAAACTGCGGCAGGTGTTTCGTCTGCGCCTCGAGCATCTCCGCCGTCATCCGCCGGATCTCGTCGAGCGTCAGCACCGCCGCCGTCAGCGGATCAAGCGCCAAAGCCTGCATCACCAGCTCGACATCGCCTGTAAAACTGGCCTCCACCGTCATCTGCTGCACGAGGACATTGGTCATGTCCAGCGCCGCACAGGGCATCGGCAAATTCCCGATCACCGAGGGATGCAATCCGTTTTGATCCGCAAAGACCGGCACCTCCACACAACAGCCGTTTGGCAGATTGGTAATGAAGCCGTCATTTCGGACATTCCCGTTGAACCGGAAAATTTCACCGGTTTCCATCGCTTCGATGATATGCGAACAGTACTCCGCGCTTCGCGGTCCCAGCTTCGTCGATTCTATGGAAAGCGGATCGGTTTTCGAAAACTTCTCCCCGATCATCGCGCAGTACTTGACGTACGCGCCGGTTTCACCGCCGAACGCCGGCTCGTCGCAATACAAGTCGAGTGCCTTCTTGTTTTTCCGGAAGTACGGCAGGTATTCCGAAAGATGTCCCGTGCTCTCGGTCATAAAATACCCGAAATGTCGCATCACCTCGCCACGGACCTTCTCATTCACATAATAGCCCGACTTTTCAAAATTCTCTTTCAGCAACGGGTACAAATCCCGACCCTGATGTTCCAGCTTCAGAAACCACGCCATGTGGTTGATGCCGGCGGCCACGAAGTCAATCTCCTCCTTTTTGACGTCGGTGTAGCTGGCAATCAAATCGAGGGTGGTCTGCACACCGTGGCAGAGTCCCACAAACTGAAGTCCCGGTACACGGCCCAGCGCCGAGCAGCACATCGCCATCGGATTGGCGTAGTTGAGCAAAAGGGCATTCGGACAAAGCTCCTGCATGTCGTGGGTGATGTCCAGCAACACGGGAATATGGCGCAGCGCCCGGAAAACGCCACCGGGCCCTATCGTGTCGCCGATGCATTGATCCACCCCGTATTTCATGGGAATTTCGTAGTCCTGCGTCGCTTCGGACATCCCGCCGACCTGAAGCATCACCACGACATAATCGGCATCTTTGAGCGCCTCGCGCCGATCTGTCGTCACCGTCACCGTGGCCTTCACGTCGTTGTCCCGGATCATGCGGTCGACAAAACTCTTCATCTTGTCCAGCCGCGTATGCGTCAGGGCCATCAGCCGATACTCGCTGCCCGCCAGGGCTGGCGTCGCCAGAAAGTCAGCCATCAGCGTCTTGCCGAAAACCAGACTCCCCGCCCCGATCATTGCTATCTTTGCCATAAAGTATCTTTAGCCCGAATGAATTGTTGCTAATATTTTGTGACGTTCGCCGATTCCGAAAATCCCCAGTTTGAACAAAATCGAGTTTACCACGCTACTCCCTGTAACTCAAGGGGGCAACAGCGGCGATATTGTCGATAACGCTGCGTCTGGTCGAGGAGCAGTACAGCGGGGGCTATGAACCCGCTGAGTAGACGCGGCGTCCTCGCCGCGTTATCTTCCTGTTTACCCATAAAACACAAAAACCTTACGAAGCATTCGTGGCGAAAGCGTGGTTGCTCGACAACAATTCCGTGTTCTTCCGTGGAAAATATTCTCCCCTGACTTCCCAAAAACTTTGTCGCAAGCTTTGTCGTAAGCTCCTGAGAACCTGACATACCCCCCTAAATTCATTGCGGTTTTTATTCGCTATTGAACGCTCACCGCCAATTCGATATTTGACGTCCTATATCTCTAAACATTGTGAAGGACAGGAACGGGTACCGGTGTTTGTTCGAAATAGATGATACTGCGTAGCTCTCTAATCTTCTGCGCCGTATCTCTCTGACTTTGTGTTGCTTCTTTTCCAATTTGCCGTACGCGGGATTGGGATGAGTGAGTTCTAGATCGTCAATGGCGTCAGTATCATACATTGCCGTGGCATCCAGCCTGAACTCCTGCCGCATATATTTGAAATAGTTTTCCTGACTTCCTGTTCTGTTGAATAAAGTTTCAGCTATCGTTATGGCATCCATCTGTTTGGCTGAAATACTCGTTATCATAAACAACTCGCCGGCACTGGGTAAGTTCACGCAGTTCTCGGTTTGTCCCTTGATCACCTGTTTGCTACGGGAACTATAAACGGTTCCAACCTTTTTCTTTCCTGAATACGCGATAATATGCCCATCTATTTCAAGGGTCTTGACCGCTCCCTCCTGCTCGGCTACACGCGCTTCGGCCAGCTCTTTCACCCAATTGCATTTTATTCGCAGGAGTGCCATAAGAACCCAGGTCACGATCATGGTTCGCAAACCATAAAATGCTGCACCTAAGCTTTTATAAACGTGCAATGCCGTTGTCAGCACCGGAGACTCTGCAAGCATAGCAAGAACCATAAATCCACCGACCCATTCAGCATGTTCGCAATTTCCGAAAAGAGGCGGCGCATCCTCGATCAGGCCCATGGACGCAAGGATTCGATCTGTTGAACGATCCCTTGAAAGAACGTCCTCCTCTCGATCACTGTAACTCAGCGAAGGCTGCTTACAGGCTTCTTCCATCTCGGGTGTTGACTTTTTTCCGCGCTCACACACGCTGGGGCTTCTCTCACCACTTCTGGATCAGTCTGTATTGTTTTTTCGCTGATGGATGCTTCTGCCTGATCGGAATCTAAGCCGATTTTTGTTTGCTGATCATCACGAGCCTTTTTACATTCACGCAATACTTCTCTTACCGCGCTGTAACTAATATTACATGACCCAGCTCACACGCTCTGCCGCACGGTCAAGTAAATGGTAAGTATAAACAATGATGTCATCTTGAAGTACGAAACGTATATCACCATCATCCACGAAACGACAACGCTTGGAAACACGACCCGACTGCGAAAAATCAAAGCCATCAAAAAGTGTTTGTTTTTTATCCAGGCGCATATTAAACACGCATGCGCGCGTAAGACGCAAGAACATAATGACACTATCTTGCACTTTTTTTTGCTTTTTCCCTTTGTTTATGGGGGTATGTCAGGTTCTCAGCACGTTGGGACGCCAAGCCGCCCCGGCCTCGCCAACAAAATCGCATGGCGTCATCCGCAAGTTATTCACATTGCTCATCGCCATGCTCCAATTTGGGCATTGCCTATTCGATCGTGATCCGGACGTTGTCGATGTAGACCGGGTTGTCGTAACTGGCCTCGGCACCGCCAACGAGGTTGTTGAGCTCTCCGCCGGTCAGGCGCGTGACGCCCTCGGGCAGCATGATCTCTGCACGGATCGGTGTCCATTTGCCCACATCTTCGGATCGCAGCGAGACGCGGGTCTGCTCCTGCCCGAGGCGGGTGTGCCCGCCATCGGTGTTCACGAAAAATCGCGTGAAGTGGTCGTGGCTCCCCGGCTTTGACGGTTTCAGGAAAAGCCGATCGAACGTAACGACCACCTTCTTCGCGCCTGTCGGCAGCGGCGCGGCGGGTAACGGTACGATGGGGTCGAGCACCCCGACAAAGGTGCCTCCACCGGCCAGTTTGGGACTCGGCATGGGAACCACCTTGATGCTGTTGAGAGCACTGTCCCCTCCCTCGAAGTCTTCCTCGAACAGCGCGGAGGATCCGGTCGCCGTCGCGATCACCGACTCGCACGCCGGTCCCGGCCCACCCCAGCCCACGGGGATGACGCGGTAGAAGTACGTGACCCCACCGAGAACGTCGCGGTCTGC
>JBBQIY010000174.1:0-5110 GCA_038325415.1 Kiritimatiellia bacterium | reverse complement strand
CGCCGAATCGAAACCCTCCACTTTCCAGCCCGCTGACCCATCCCAGGGTGCTGGTGAATCCTCCCGCCCTGAATTCGTCGAGAAGGTAGTCTTCATCAACCGCTGCGCCAAGGTCGTCAAGGGCGGCCGCCGCTTCAGCTTTAGTGCCGTGATCGTTGTGGGTGACCGCAAAGGCCGCGTGGGACTGGGCTTCGGCAAGGCCAACGAGGTTAGTGAGGCGATCCGCAAGGGTACCGAAGCAGCCAAGCGTAGCCTTGTGCACGTCACGATGAAGGACAAGACCATTCCGCACACCGTAACCGGTCAGTGCGATGGTGGCCGTGTTCTGCTGATGCCAGCCTCTGAAGGTACTGGCGTCATCGCGGGTGGCGGCATGCGTGCCGTGCTCGAAATGGCGGGCTACCAAGACATTCTCGCGAAGAGTCAGGGCTCGAAGAACAGACTCAACGTGGTGAAAGCCACGTTTGATGCTCTTTCCCAGCTTCGCACCGCCGAGCAGATCCGCGCAGAACGCGCCAACGCATAAGGACCACCATGGATCTATCATCACTCTATTCAACCCCTGGTTCAAATTATAAGTCGAAGCGCCTCGGCCGAGGTAAATCCTCCGGCAAGGGCGGCACCTCCGGCAAGGGCACCAAAGGCCAGATGGCACGCAAAGGCCATAAGCACAAGGTGAACTTCGAAGGTGGCCAGATGCCGCTTCTGCGTCGTCTGCCCAAACGTGGCTTCAAAAACCCGACTCGCATCGCTTTCACCGCCGTCAACCTCTCCGCGCTCAACGCGTTCGAGGAAGGATGTGTGGTGGACGCCGCTGCACTCTTGGCCCTCGGCATCGTTCGTAAGTTCGATAAGGGCGGTTTCAAAGTGCTCGCAAAGGGTACCCTCGAAGCCAAAAAGCTCATCGTTAAGGCCAACGGCTTCAGTGAAGCAGCCAAAGCCAAGATCGAAGCGCTCGGCGGGACTTGTGAAGTCGTCGCTTGATTCATCCGATGTCCGCCCCGTTCCGGGGCGGACATGTTCTTTTTTTTCAACTAACATCCGGAATCAGTTCCCATGTCCGCTTTTAGAAATATTTGGAATATAAAAGAGCTCAGAAGCCGCATCCTCTTTACCCTGGGCCTTGTTTTTATTTGTCGTGTCATCTCGATTGTCCCGACACCTGGCGTCAACGCCGGTGCACTTTCCGATCTCATCCGGCAGGCCAATGAAACGGCCAGCGGTGGCGTCATGGGCACGTTCGATCTCTTTACCGGTGGTGCGCTTTCACGTGTCGCCGTCGGTACGCTCAGCATCTGGCCGTACATCTCCGCCTCCATTATCATCCAGTTGATGACCGCGATTGTTCCTTCTCTTGAACGCATGTCGCGCGAGGGCGAAACTGGGCGCCAGAAGCTGAATCAGACGACCCGTTATCTAACCCTTATCCTCTGCTCAGGCCAAGCATTCGGCATCGCAAAATTGCTCGAAAATCCTGGTGCAATGGGTATCGGCGGTGCTCAAATCGTCACGTATCCAGGCCTTCCTTTTGAATTGTTGACGGTGCTGACCATGACCGCTG
Organism: Kiritimatiellia bacterium; assembly: GCA_038325415.1. Classification (GTDB taxonomy): domain Bacteria; phylum Verrucomicrobiota; class Kiritimatiellia; order RFP12; family UBA3636; genus JBBQIY01. Next base: position 3,549 of record JBBQIY010000174.1, on the reverse strand, counting down.
CCACGATGCTGACGATGTGGCTGGGTGAGCAGATCACGGAGCGCGGCGTCGGTAACGGCATTTCGCTGATCATTATGATCAACATCTGCGCCCGTCTCCCACAGGCCATTTATTCTGCAGCCATCAAGTTCCTGCCCTCCGGCGGGCAGGCGGCTCAGTTCAACTTCTTCCATCTCGTGTTCCTGCTGTCCTTGGCCTTCGCCGTCTTTGCTGGCACGATTGCCATTACTCAGGGAATTCGCAGGATTCCGATCCACACCGCACGCCGCTCCGTCGGGAACCGTGCCACAGGTGGTCAGAACACGTATATGCCGCTGCGCGTGAACTATGCAGGCGTCATGCCGATCATCTTCGCCGGGCCGATCCTTCAAGCGCTCGGGTGGCTCTTTAGCCGTGTGAATGTCACGTGGCTGGGCTGGCTGAAGACTTTCGGTGATCATCTCAAGAATTCCACCGGCCCAGTTTTTCTGGTCTTCTATGCCGTTCTCATTATCTTCTTCTCGTTCTTCTGGGTTGCCACACAATTCCATGCCGTCCGAATTGCGGACGACCTGAAGGGAAGCAACGGCTACGTCCCCGGCATCCGTGCAGGACTTCCGACCGCCGAATTCCTCGACCTGACGATGACGCGTGTGACGTTCATTGGTGCGATCGGTCTCGTGATCATCGCTGTGTTGCCGACGATCCTCTCATCGGAAGTTAAGATTCCGCCGATGATGGCAGGCTTCTTCGGTGGAACCTCGCTGCTCATCATCGTCGGTGTCGCCCTCGATACGCTCCGTCAAGTTGAATCGTACCTCGTGATGCGAAACTACGATGGCTTCCTGAAGCACGGCAAGCTGAGAGGCCGCCGCTAAAAAAAAGCCAAAGAAAACAAAAGGTCGGGATTGTTGATCCCGGCCTTTTTCGTTTGAGGACGAAACGCGGCAAGGACGCCGTGTGAAGGATGAATTCGATGCACTGCTGGAGGTCTGCGTTGCACTCCCGGAGGAGATTCCACTGGTTGTTGGCGTTGATGACACGCTCGCTCGCAATTCAGGTGCTCGGATTCCAGGTGTAGCGTGGCGACGAGACCCTCTGGGACCCGCCTTCCAGACAAACCTTGTCGTGGGGCAACTTGCGTATGGCCAACGCTCTGGGAAAGGCTAAATTCCTGGTGGCAGAGTGTCCACTCTGCCATACGTAACCGCTTCGCCGTAATCTTGAAGATTTCTTTGTGCTACCTTTGCGGCTCCGGATCTCTGTGTGAGGTGTTCTCGTTGTAAAGTTCTTGAGCTAAGGAGCGAACCGTCTCGTCCGGATCCTGAATAAATGCTTCGAGTTCTGGGGGACGCATCTTCTTCTGTTTGCAACTTTTCAAATACCCAAATCTGACGAGCCAATCGGGATGCCTAAAGAGATGGGTCGTTTGTTCAACGACCTTTTTGAAAATATCGGTATCGCGATTAAAACAGTCCCGTACAGGATTTAAAAACGCTGCTAACGATCCGGAATAGAGTAGCGTGAGTTGTCGCTTTGCACGAGTCATTCCCACATACAAAAGTCGTGCACTTTCGGCCTCGAGTTCCGGCGTATCACAAAAATATGGGTTTGGAAATACATTGTCTTCGCACCGCATGATCATGACACGATCAAATTGTAACCCTTTGGCTTTGTGGATGGTTGAGATGACAATGCGCTCATCTCCGACCAGCACATCCACCTCTTTGAATCGACGTAATTCTTGCCGTGTGCGTGCCAAGACGACAAGAAAGGGTTGTTGCGCACTCATCTCTTGATAAGCAAAATCCGTGTAGCGCATAAATTTCTCAGCCCGTGTTAGGACATATTCTTTTGGGGCTTCAATCTGATCCTCTTCGGCAGAGAGCAAATCTTTTTGCGTATAGAGACCTTGCGTAAAACAATATCGAATGAATTCTGTGAATTCAGCGCGGTAGGAAGAAATGCGATGAGGAGAACCTTTTATACGCCGCCATAAAGGCGAAAAAGATTCACGAAAACGGTAAAGGAGTCGCTCGTAATCACGAATGGCATCAGCCTGTTTGGAAATAACACGGGAGGCATCTTTTATCAATCGCATCATGAGTTGGCCCGTGACCAAAACATCGTCCATCGCGTTGTGGGAGTTGCGGCCAACGAGGTTGAGCGATTCGATCAGATCGACGAGCTTGAACGATTTAAAATCGCTATAGATGCGACGGGATAAATCAAGGGTGTCAAACATCGGATTTTTCGTGATGTCATGCTCAATGCCCTGGCGCGCAAAGCCAGCCTTCATCATCGCAAGATCAAAGCTAAGGTTGTGCGCCACCAGAACACTGTTACCGATGAAGGTGCTAAAGGCCAAAAAGGCCTCATGACTCGGTACTCCTCTTGCAATCAGCATCTCGCGAGAAATTTTATGGATGGCCTCTGAGTCGCCCAATTCGTGTGGCGTGTTGATGTAAACCTCAAAGGTCTCTCCAGGCACTCCCGCAATATATTCAACAGCCGCAATCTGTATGATTTCATCCTCTTTCCAGTTCAGACCTGTGGTTTCGGTGTCGAACACAACGACGCGCTCGCGAAGCACACTGCGTTTGAATTCCTCAAGATAGGGAAGGGTTAGCAGTCCGAAGGATTCGTCCAAAAAATCGGAAGGGATAAACCCAGCTTCAAAAAGGGTACTGACAACTGCGCGCGCCTCTTTTTGCGTTCTCAGCTTTGCAAATAATTTAAACAATCTTGACCAAGCCATGCGATCCGTCGAATCACTCAAGATTCCGCAATAGGCTTTAAAGTCACGAAATTCAATCCGGCTGAATAAATCAAAACCGGAGACCTTATAGAGATCTTTTTCGCACCCAGCATCCTCGAGAGCAGCAGCGGCTACATCTGCCATTTTATTGGTCGCAACGAGGATGGCGGTTTGCGCGAGCTTACCCTCCTGCCATTCCTTTTTTAACATGTTGGCAATGTAACGAGCCTGTTTATCGGATCTGTCATAGGAACTGGCCGTTGCAGGAACAGCGACAATTTGTAAATCGTTAGGATCGCGAGCAACGGTTGTACTCGGTAGCGGCAGATAGCCCCAGTTGACATGAAGTGTCTTAATCGCATAGCGAATAAACAAGTCCAACAAATAGGACTTTGAGCGAAAATTCTTAACGAGATTGTGAGTGATACAGCGTTTGGCAACACGGTTGAGGTTTTCAGCGGAAGCACCCATGAACGAAAAGATCGACTGTTCCATATCCCCGAAATAGGTGACGTGCGCATCTGGAGTGGAGAGCTTCTCAATGATTGCCATTTGAAGCGGGTTTAGATCCTGAACTTCATCAACTTGTACCCAGACGCATAAGTCCTCTGGCGATAAAGCAGGCTTCAACGCCAAGAAAAAGTAGGTATAGGCCAACAAGTCATCAAAGTCAATCACCGAGAGAAATTTCTTCAGTTCATAGTACCGTGCGGCTATTTGTTTAACCAGTTCAGGATTGCGATCATAAACCTCACTCTTCGCTAAAGGTTCAACAATCGCTACGGGGAACTTGAGCTGGAGCTGGCGTAACG
>JBBQIY010000173.1:0-5110 GCA_038325415.1 Kiritimatiellia bacterium | reverse complement strand
CGACGGTGCGACCTCCTCCCGTTGCGATTATCGCTCTGTGACCTGTTGTTCTCTGCTTGATGAGCATCCGGAATGGCTCGCCCCGAATTATAACCCCAATGCCGAGACTGAAGAAGAGATTGGAGAGCTCTGGTTATCAGGGGGTCATGCGGATGGATTCGCTGGGCTTCTCGTTCCCGTCAACAACGACGACGATGATGCGAGCGTTTCTACCGACACCGGCGATGAGGACATGGTTGTCGCGGACAACGATCTCGTCGCCTATTACCCGCTTGGCCACTTTACGGGGCAATGCTGTCCCTGCCCCGAGCACCAGGTCAAATACGCAGACTCTGCCACGTTAATATCTTCTTCGACTCGGCTCAGGCTTTATTCGGACGCCTGCAAGAGCAATACCTTTTCAGGCACAATCCACGCTGGAGAACCTATCTATATTGAAGGGCAGTCAAGAAGCTCATCTGTCGGAGCCGAAAAGCTCGTGTGGGAATATGAGGGCAGCGACAACCAGCCCCATCAACTCACCTCCGCCTTCACCGTACTCAGTCAGCGCATCTTTGGCGATCTCGATTTCGATGATGATGTAGATGCCGAGGACAAGGCCCTGCACCCCACGCTTTCGTCGGACTTCGGCTGGGTCATGCCGATGGATACGAACGCCTTCCGCATGACGGAGTTGCGCACCGATGTCGATCTGCCCGGCATCCACACGCTCACGCTCTCCGGTGATGCCTTCCGCGTGTGGCAGAGTGCAAACCCTGACCCGACCAACACACCGCTCCTCGTCTTAGGCCAGACGGTGACCAATGGCGTCAACAGCGTTTCGTGGGGGACAAGCGACACCGCGAGCATCTACGTACAGCCCGTCACCAACGGCACGGCCACCCTGACTTACGCCTTCATCGGCGCCGATACTGCCGACTGCATCGTCTGTCGGGCTTCAATGAAGATAACGGCGGTGGAGATCAAGCTCGGCTTAATGTGGGAGACCCCGAATAGCGTGAACCAGATATTCAATCCGACGCGCAAGGACGACACGAGCGACACCTCGCCCTATGTGGAGCACGATGACGACGCGACCTACGCCGTGCCGCGCAACTTCCTTTATGTCGTCGGCGACGAGACGGACGGCAAGTACCGCATCTCGCTGAACCTGAACGTTCAACCCGTCGTACAGCGGAACCTCTTTGTCTGTGCCGCTTACGACGGCGCGGACAAGGTGGAGGGAAGCGACACGCCCGTTCCTATCGATGAAGACGCGCCCGTTGAGATAGAGATTCCCGGTCCTGGAGATGCGCAGACTGTTACCTATGAAATCCGTATCGGATTCGACACCGACGGCGACGGGACGCTCGGCGTGGGTGAGCCCGTTTGGCCACTAGAGGTCTATCGCCGACAGTCAGACAACAGCCCGCAGAATACAACTCTGCGCGGAATATCAAAAGAGATGTATGCGGAGCATCGAGGCGCGGTCTACAATCGCATTACGCTATGGGGAATGCAGACTCAGCCGCATAATATCGCGCCTCACGCAAGATCGTTTCTTGCCTTGTTCTATCAGAACGGCACTATGAGCGACATTATGTCATCCATACGACCTACTTCCTCTATAACTACTCAGATTGATGCATTTGCGGATGGCACTGACTTTGCGGAATGGCTGACGCATAACGTGGGTGTGAATTTCTATGACAATGGTATCGCAACCAACATGGCATGGTATACTTGGGATGATGAATCCGAAGTGTCGCAGTTCATGTCGATGCGTACGCCGTTCGCACTCGAAACAATTTCAAACGATCCGTACAGTGGGACTCCGGTTGAATTCCCAACGGAAACGGGGTTGGAATTGCTGGCTTTTTACACCAACAATGTCAAGTCTTTGGCAGAGGCGGAACTACATTCTGCGGCGAACTGGACAACGGCAGTCTTCCCGCAAGACGGGGACTGGTATCATATGCCTTGTGCAGGTGCGACGAACCTCTTTGCCAGCCTCAGTCCTTCGTGGGTTGCAAATTCTACTCAGATTGTTGGCGACAACGATAACTACAGCGGATTCAGCGCCTTGCTGTCGCAGGCGATGAACGGCTCGTCGGAGTTCGACGACTACGATGCCTTCGGCGCGATTGGGCGGGGCAGGATCGTCGATCCGCAGTATCGGTTTACCGTTATGAAGTTTGTTGTGCTGGGAACGACCAACTACCTCGTTTCAGCAGTTGAATTCGCTTGTGAAATCGAAGACCTTTACGACTTCAACTACGAGGATGGCGCACTGCCCGCCACCGCCGCCGCGTTACAGATCGGGTACGGGAAGGGCGCGGCTGGTGGCGAACACGCCACGCACGGCAGAATCTACCGCCACAAAATCCAGATCCAGACAATCTACGAATATCCATTCAACCAATAGTCAGGAGAATCAATATGAAACGTTTTGCTTTTATCGCATCGATTACAATCGCATTGGCAACCGCATCCACCGCATTCTCGGCGAATGCAAATGTGGAGGACTTTCGGAAACAGCTTGCGGAAGTCCGGCTCATGCGTTCGACGCTTGCGGAATCAGACTTGTCCGACTTCCTGGGCATTGCAGCGACAAATGGTTGGGCCGCCCCGTGGATCCATTCTGTGAGCTGGGTGGCGTGGCTGCCCAAGGTCTCTCGCGAGCGTGTGCTCTTCGAACAGGAAAAGCGAGATCTGGGGCGCGATCTGCTGACGCAGGTTGATTGCGAGGCGTTTCGCATCCTCGACCCCGCCGATAGTAAGGTACGCAAGGCCCAGATAGAGCTACTTTTCCGCTTCTCGTCATGGATCGGCCAGTCTCGCGGATATGGCAACTTTGCACTGATGATGCGGACGGAGAATCTAGCCTGCATCCCGATCGGACACCTGGCAGTTGATCTGGACTGGGTCCTTGAAGATGTCGAGGCACTTGTCGCGCAGTTCACACCATTGAACGAACGCCTTACGTTCCAAGTGGACGTCTTGAACGAGGAGGCACCGCACAAGTTTCTTTTCCCAGATGTTAATGACTGGGAAAACGACCTTGACATCCAATGGCAGAAAAGGCTTGCCCCTGCTTGTAGGCAATTCGAGAAACAAACAAAAAAACCGCCACCACCGTACAATTTGAAAGAGGTTGAGGGAATGGCTCATGTCTATTCATTCTATTTTGACGATCAACGCAATAATGAACCTTTTTCGCTTTCCGAGTGGTGGAACTCGAAAAGACATTTCCGTATCTGCATTCGCGGTTGCACGGACACGATTCGATGGAAAGTTGACAAGACACTTTTGTTTCGGAAGATGCTTGGGCGATTCCCCTTGAAGCCAGTACATTCACGTGGCAGATTTGATTCCGAAATTCGTGAGGCTTTCTATGAAGCGTGGGAGCCTCATATGCGCGAACACGGCAAGGCCGCCAGTTCCACCGCGTTCGTGTATGCGGCTACCCGCGACAACTCATTCATGGACTATGACACGCAATGCCTCATTCGATTCCTCGGCATGTCTGCTCCTGCCGTCGAGACAAACTCCGTATCCACACCGTTGTCTCCTGTCAGCGAAGCTTTGATCGTGAAGTACCAAAAATGGCGGGCGGATGGAAACGGCCAAACACAATGAGTAGCCACTATGAAACATTTGTCGGATTTCGATCTGTCCAACTTCCAAACCCTCTCGCTCTCCGGTGATGCCATCCGCGTGTGGCAGAGTGGAAACCCCGCCCCGACCAATACACCGCTCCTCGTCTCAGGACAGACGGTGACCAATGGCGTCAACAGCGTTTCGTGGGGGACAAGCGACACTGCGAGCCTCTACGTACAGACTGTCACCAAGGGCACGTCTATTCTAACCTATACCTTTATCGGCACGGGTTCCGCCTCTGGCATCGTCTGCCGCGTTTCGATGAAGATGACGGTGGTGGAGGTCGAAATCACCAGTGTCTATGAAATGCTGAATAGTTGCAATCGCGCACCGAATCCAAAGCAGAATACTCCAAAACGGCTTTTCATCGCGACAGAACCCAACGATGACTTGGCCAAGTTCCGCGTCTCTGGAAACGTATTTCCCCCCGATATTTCGGATCGGATTATGCTGTGTCTATTTGATGGTTCGACCTGCGTTGAGGCGGGGTGCGGTCAGAGTAATGGTGAATGGGCGTTCTACACAGCACCATCGACGAACGTAAAAACCTATCAGCTAAAGTTTGGAGTCGATCAAAATGGGGACGGGGTGCTGCAAGTCAATGAGTGCGGCCAGGACGTAGACTTTTTCGTCACGGCGTTCAATAGCGCGGAGTACAATACCCAACGTTCTTGGTTGAGCGAGAATGCGGATTTGGCCGCGCCAGTCTACCCAGTCGGCGCGACGATGTTGCGGAAATTTTTGTCGCAAAACAATTTGCCAGATCCTCCGAGCGGTTCGGCGATATTTGAAGTTGTAAACTGTTTCACACTCGGCAGTCTTACGCACAACGCGGGCGAGAGCTTCTCGCCAAGCGGAACGGGGTGCATCTCGCGGTATCCTTGGAACAAATTCTCCGATTCCGGCATGACGGTTGCGAACTCTGCGGAACTCGAACGTTTGATTGCCTCCGCATTGCCGTCCCTTACCAATGCCGTTCTCACTTATTTCGCATCACATCCCAGCGCGACGGTTTTTACAACTTCAATCGCGCTGACAAACATGCCGATTAACTTCGCTGAAACCAGCCAGTCAAACTTGCAGGAGTATGATCTTCACATCGCATTCGGCCATGCGACAGTCTGCGAACTGGTTCTGGTTTGCGAGTTCGTCAAACTTCCCTCCAATGAAATCAGTGCAGGTACCGTGAGTTGCCAAGGTGTACTTGAGGATTTATATGATTTCAACTACGAAGATGGCGGTCTCGCCCAGTGGGCTGCGAAGGTGCAGTTGGGATGGGATACAGAGTCGGCTTGGCGTTCGTCGGGGAGGGTGTTTTCTGAGAAGATCTTTTTTGAGAAAACATGTTTCCCATTTCCCTTCATAATCTTCAACAACTAATATAAAATGAAAAATTCCATGCTCACGATTGTGTCGATTTTACTGACATCGGTTTACGCCATCGGGCAAAGTGCCACAGGGCAATCGTCAA
>JBBQIY010000172.1:0-5116 GCA_038325415.1 Kiritimatiellia bacterium | reverse complement strand
GAAGACATGGAGCGCATCAGCCAAGCGGGTATACCAATTCACCTGAGCGAAATTACCATTACTGCACCGAACAATGATGAACGCGGGCAGGAAATTCAAGCGGTGATCACGCGCAACCTGTACAGGCTTTGGTTCAGCACCGAGAAAATGATGGGCATTACTTGGTGGAACGCAGTCGATGGTTGTGGTGCACCCGGTGAACCGGGCGTTTCAGGATTATTCAGCCGCAACATGGAGCCGAAACCGGCCTATCACGCCCTGAACAATCTGATCAACAACGAATGGAAAACTCGCACGACCGTTCAAGCGGGGAAAGACGGTTCCGTCAAATTCCGTGGCTTCCGTGGCGGCTACCGCCTCAGCTGGAAAGATGCCAACGGCAAGGTTCAGACTCACTGTTTGAACGTAGAATAACCGAGACGACGAACCCTTGCTCCATCCGCTCACAAAGCTCAAGGTGGGGCTCAGTCGTCCCGACAAGCCGTCGTGACAACTGCATCGAAACTGTGCCGAAGAAAAATCCTTTATCCCTCAGGCTTCAAAGATCAGCTTCGGCTAACTTTAAACAAACGGCTCGCTGGGACAGCTTCGCCCCACCCTGCTCCGCATAGAGAATGGCCGAAGAAAAATCCTTTATCCCTCAGGCTTCAAAGATCAGCTTTGGCTAACTTTAAACAAACGGCTCGCTGGGACAGCTTCGCCCCACCCTGCTCCGCATAGAGAATACTGGAAGCCTTCTATTGCGCTGCGGCCTTTAAGCATTCGCGGCGCATGTTTCGCAACCAGTCGAGCTGTTTCGGGAAGCGGTCAAAATCTTCGAACACCGCGAGACGAGGATCGTTCGGCTGAATGCCGAGCGTCTGTAGCAAGGCGTAGTCTTGAAGGCTCTCTGCGAAAATTTCCCAGCGGATCGAATCGATTGGGCCATTGGGGCCAGGGTAGACAACAAAGGTGTCGCCATAAGCCCATCCTGGCCAAGCAACAGCCGATTGTTCTGTGAAAGGATCGACCAGAACCCGCTCGCCGCGACGTTGCCAATAGTTGTATCCCCAGTGCAGAAATCCTAGAACTTCAAACTTAAAACAGAGCCAGCCGAGCATTCTCAGCTTAACCAGCGGCGTATCGAGGAGTCGGTTGATATAATGACCGCGCGGACCGCAACAGAAATACGTAAAGCATGGAATGCCCTCATCACGATACTGCTTTGTGACGCTGATCGAAGGTATCGGCATATCGGTAAGCTGTTGTCGCCCGTACTCGATTTCGCTCAGCGCATCCATCGTCTTAATCCAGGGTGCGAGTTCCCGAAGCATCGTACGTGCAGCAATGTAGTTCACGCGAGTTTCTTCGCCATGCGGTTCGTCCGAAACATGGAAAAACGAGCGGCTTAACAACTTCTCACGATCCAAAAATGCTTTGAATTCATTAAAAAATTGGGTAAGAAATGTACGATAGGTGTCGGAAGTCGCACCCGTCTCGACGGGCCACAGCAAGCGTTCGCCTTCACCTTGGCCTTCGTAAATGCGGATGGCATGCTTGACGCCCCATTGGGTGAAAAAGTGAGTCCATTCGAAATTTTTAATCCCGCAAGCCGTCGCGAGATCCGTGTAGCACTTGACGTCTGTCCAATCAAAAGCATACGTATCCACGGCCGTGCGCGTGATCTTCAGGAGTTGTGTAGGACGCTTCACGCCGTCGAGCGGCGGAGTAAAGACGGGCGCATAGATTGTATCTTGGCCATGTTCAACGAGATTGACCATATAAGGCTTAACCTGCTCCCAGAATGCCGGCTCAAACGGTTTGAGACCATACCAATCAAGAATGGCATCATTATAAAACCACTGCACCACCGGAAAATTTCGACGAGGCTGAACGACCACATCGTACACCTGCACGGTCGCAACGAGCGGTGGCAGTTCTATCGTCTGCTCCTGATGTTTAACCGTCAAGGCAACGGTGATCAACGTAGCACCCGGCTTGCAAGCCTCAGGGATATCAACCGTAAACCAAAACGCAATGGTTTCGCCTGCGGCAAGTCTAGCTGTATTTTCATCGAAAAGAGGATCGGGCACAAAGCCCGGCACATGGCCAAGGACATCGCATTCATCAATGGGCGTGTCCGTATTCAGATGGGCGACGGGTACAAATCCAACGCGACGGGTACGCACTGTAAGATCCGGAGCGTGCACCGTGGCTTCAATAATAGCAACCTCTGTACTCCCTTGAGCCACATCAAACGAAACAGCAGCCTGAAAGGCAAGACGTTCACCACGAGCAGCATCGAGCATGAGTGGAGTATCTGAGATTTTATTTCTTGTCGGAAAGATTCGTTCATGTACATCGGCGAGCCAATGGGTAAAGGTCATGTAAGGTTTCCTGCTGGTGGTTTCGTTATGAATCTAAAGGTTTTAGTTCGTTCAACCGCGGTTGTCTTGATTGATGGTTCAAAGAAAACTAATGATTTCTGTAAAGATTAAGTATAACGTCTACTGGAAATAAAGTAAACTCATCGAAATTCCTAATTGGTAATCGGTTAGTGACCGGTGTTCTGGTATACGTACTGGTGGTGAGTTTGTGTCGTGCCTTTCAGTGTGATTGGATTGGGTTCGGCTTTGCCGCGAATGTGCGCATGCAGCGGCGCCTATAGACCTCGCGGTCACTCTTCGCGAATACGCTTGAGCTTTGCGCTCGGCTATTGACACATTTCTAGGCGTGCCATCGTCAGTGCGTGTCGGATCGTCTCTTCCTTCCGTCATGTTCGCCGCCAAGTCCGTGTCACGGGGCATCCGTTGGCACCTCATGGCGGCCCGCGGGGCGGTGACCCGCCAATCCCGCTTTAGCCGCCGTGATGCGCTCAACGGGCGGCGGCGTTGCCGCCTCTGCACCGTGGCATCGGACGTGCGTCTCCCGATGCCGGCGTCATCGACGACCTCCCCACACTCGGGCGGAATACCGCCCTTTCCTCGGCACGAGTGCTTAGCAAGGTGGGGCGAAGCCGTCTCGGCGAGCCGTCCATTCGCGGCAAAGAATCGAGCGAGAGGGTCGACGAAACGGCGGAGGAGCCGAGATGCGGTGAGGCTGGCGGCTCTGGCCGCGACTCGTCGGGATGGATTCACAGGCGTGGCCGAGCAGACCGACGAAGCCCGGCGGGCTATAGGAGCCGGGCGCAGGATGGTATGCGATGTGCCACGACGAAGAAGCCGCCCGACGACAGCTACACCGCACCGATGGACGAGGCCGTTTCGGCGCGATTCTGAAGCCGCGCCTCAGCAAATGGCACACCGTGCGCGGCCATCGGGTTCCGGCAAAGCCGGAAAGCGAGTACTCCTAATTGTAATCATAATCATAATCGTAATCGGTTAACCGGAGATGGCTGATTGTTTGCATCGGTGAGAATAGAACCCTACCGAATGGACTGTGTCTGAAGCAGGATGCAAAGTTGGAAGATTACGATTACGATTATACCAACTTCCGGCTTCACCGAAGCCAGCTACCGCATTGGGCCACTTAAATCTGTCCGACCTGTCTGACCGGTCCGACTTGTCTGACTCTGGTCCCAACACCCACGAACAAAAATCTGTTTTCGCTGTTCCAGTATTCACATTTCTTTAATAAAAAAATATCGATTCCGATGCTTGACTGTAACGCGCGAAAACACTAAAATGTTCGGTCATGTTTTGAGATGCACTGGGACATCGTTCCTGAGACAGACGGAACCTTTCCGGATGTAGCGCGCTCCCTCAATTTCACCCACAGACCTAATCAACTATCAATTGGAGATAAAAAATGGCTATCAAAGTTGGCATCAATGGATTCGGACGCATCGGACGCATGGTATTCCGTGCTGCAATCGAAAACTTCTCAAAGGACATCGAGATCGTTGGAATCAACGATCTCCTCGATCCTGAGTACCTCGCTTATATGCTGAAGTACGATTCCGTGCATGGCCGTTTCGATGGGGAAATCTCCGTTGAAGGTGGCACGATGATCGTCAATGGGAAGAAGATTCGCCTCACCGCTGAGCGCGATCCTGCAAACCTCAAGTGGAACGAAGTCGGAGCTGATGTCGTTGTTGAGTCAACGGGTCTGTTCCTCTCTTCTGAAGACGAAGTCGATGCCAAAACGGGCAAGACCACGACCGGCGCGCGCGCCCACATCAAGGCGGGTGCCAAGAAGGTCATCCTGTCAGCTCCTTCCAAGGATGCGACTCCGATGTTCGTCTACGGCGTTAACGACAAGACTTACGCCGGTCAGGACATCATCTCGAACGCTTCCTGCACAACGAACTGCCTCGCACCGATCGCCAAGGTTCTTGACGATGCTTTCGGAATCAAGCGTGGTCTGATGACGACGGTGCATGCAGCAACCGCAACTCAGAAGACGGTCGACGGCCCTTCCCACAAGGATTGGCGCGGTGGCCGTGGCATTCTCGAGAACATCATCCCCTCCTCGACGGGCGCTGCTAAGGCTGTCGGCAAGGTTCTCCCCCAGCTCAACGGCAAGCTCACCGGCATGGCATTCCGCGTTCCGACCTCCGACGTTTCGGTCGTTGACCTGACGGATGAACTCGTCAATCCTGCAACCTACGCAGAAGTCTGCGCCGCCATGAAGAAGGCTTCCGAAGGCGAATTGAAGGGCGTTCTCGGCTACACCAAGGAAGCGGTTGTTTCGACCGACTTCCGTGGCTGTGCGACGACCTCCATCTTCGATGAGAAGGCCGGCATTGCCCTCGACGACACGTTCGTCAAGGTCGTGAGCTGGTACGACAACGAATGGGCGTATTCCAACAAGGTTCTCGAGATGGCCCGCGTCATCGCGAAGTAATCTTTGAATTCCACGAAGCTTGAAGGCGCGCCTCTCCTCACCGGATCAAGGCTGCCTTCAAGCTTTTCTCTTTCTAAACAACGAACCAACGGATTCTGCAAAAATGAACAAAAAAACAATTAAAGATGTCGAGTTCAAAGGCCGCAAGGTCGTGATGCGCGTTGACTTCAACGTGCCGATTAAGGGTGGTGTAATTTCCGACGACACACGCATACGAGCTGCTTTGCCGTCAATTCAATACATTCTCGACAAGGGAGCAAGTCTTGTCCTGATGTCGCACTTAGGACGTCCA
>JBBQIY010000171.1:0-5118 GCA_038325415.1 Kiritimatiellia bacterium | reverse complement strand
GACAAAATAATTCATGTCCCTGTTCTTGCGACACCATAGAAGAATGGCGAAACTGTGCGTAACATGTTGAGAATCAATGCTGTATTCTGACTCCTGACTTCTGGGTTCTGGGTGGGATTCAACTAAATTGAATCCCACCCGCGTGAAGGTTGTGGTCTGAGACACCGCGCTGTATATGGTGACGGCAGGGGAGATTGCAGCCACGCTTGAAGGCGTGGATGAATCGACGGTTCGAAGCTGGATCGCCGTCACGAATCTAGCCGTCTCCTGCATGGGAGCACCTATTGCCTGGCATGCGGTTGGTGCGGACGCTGCCATCGCATTCGTCGGCATGGCGTATCATGACGTCTACACTGACAGCAACGTCTATTGGATTTCCCCTGGAGTTGGATTGCCCTTGGCAGAGGAAACGGTCGCGTTGCCCTCCGAGCCAGTAGAGGAAAGAACGTATTGGTGTGAAACTCGGCTTGAGGAAGATCGCGAATTCTTCGAGACGCTTCCGGCCGAAAAGAGTTTGGATGGCTGGTATTGGGATTGGGTCGATACGGATTCTGGAACGAACAAGCAGTTCGTTGTGCTTTCGTTTGCGACGCCGGATGCGGTTCAGACGGAACAGGCATCGCTGAGGTTCTGGGCTCGGCCATTCTTCTCGCCAACCAATGCGCCGCCGCATGGCAGCCTGACCTTGTCCCTGAACAATCAGGTTGTTGGTGCGTTCCCTGTGTCCGGAGGAGAACCGGCTGTTTTGACGAATGTATTTGCTTTGTCCTTGTTGTACGAAACGAATGCACTTAAGGTGGCCGTGGCCCGTTCGAACGGTGTGCGGCGAGTTCGGTATGCCATCGATTCTGTGACGCTCCGCTACTGCCGTGCTATGCGGGCACATGAGGGGCAACTGCTGTTGGAGCTTGAAGCGGAGGGGCAGACCGTGGTGGCGAGTGGCTTCGCTTCGTCCAACGTTTCGGTCTATGCCTTGTCGGGAGAGGTGACGGTCGCGAAGTTGAAAGGCTTGACCATTTCCCAGGCAGGGCTTGTATGGCAGTGTGCCTTCATCGCACCTCCGGGTTTTAAGAAATTTTTGCTGACGACGGAGTTACGCTCTCCTGATGCCATCGAAGGCGTGGGCTCCGACCTCTGGGCAGGAACGGATCATGCCGTGGATTATCTGGTTGTATCGCCGGAGGCATTGTTGTCGGCACTCCAGCCGCTTCTGGCGGCTCGGGCAACGCAATTCCGTGTGGGTGTTGTCACGGCAGAGTCCCTCTACCTGCATAATCACTACGGGCGGTTTTCTCCTTATGCCTTGCGCGAGATGCTTCTCCGTTCGCAGGCGTGGCCGAGTCCTCCGAAGTTTGTGTTGCTGGTAGGGCATGGGCACTATGATTACCGGGGCAATTTTGGGTCGTATATCTGGCAACCGAACTTCATTGCGCCAGCTTTGATCGATATTTCTTACGACAGCACTACGTCTCGGCACCTGCTGGTGGCTGGCGACAACGATTTTTCGGATTTCAATGGCGACGGCCTTCCCGAACTTATCGTCGGAAGCCTTCCCACCCGCAATGCCATCGAGTTATCACGGATGGTTCTGAAGACACTTGTCTATGAGGCCGATCGAGCATCACGCACCAACGTCGTCGCTGTGGCGGACTTTGAAATCTCGCCGTTTACCTTTGTCACGACAGCGTCAGAATGGAATGCTCATCTCCCAATCGCTATAAATCGCAGTTTGATTTCTGAAAAGGTTCCGACAAAAGACCGCCCTGTCAGACCGAGCCGAGAGGAGTCGATAGGGCGGTGAAAGAAGTCACATGAAAGAAAACAAAAGCCGAACAACGAAAAAGCCCTACACTAAACCAGAATTGAAAATGGTCAAAGTGCGTCCGCGCGAAGTGCTGGGAACCAGTTGTCACAACTCGGTCAATACTGCCCCGTCTGATTGCGCTACCCAAGGTTGCCAAATCTGAAGACGGTTATGCCTCTTTTTTTGTGACACAAAATCCTTTCGCCACGCAGGAGGCAGAGTGGGTGGCGGATATGATTGGGTTCCGTCTGCTACTGACCTCTCAACAAGGCGACATCCCTTGAGACGGAGATGGCGTTTTTTATGCCAGTGTATCTTCAGTCTCCCGAACGGCTTCTGGTTTGGCGACGCGTGATACCGCTTATCCTTGGGTGGCAGTGGATGGCGTCAATCAAGAAATCCGCGTGTGTGGGTCGGCTTCCCTTGATGGAGTTGTCGCGCGGTCGTTGTGGTTCAATGTTGCGATGCTGGGTTTGCTACAACAAGGCGGGTTGCTCATTCATGCCGCTGGCGTCGAACTACAAGGGCACGGTCTCTTGATCCTCGGCATATCGGGTGCCGGGAAGAGTACGCTTTCCGCCCTGCTGGATGAAGCATTCCCCGAGAGTGTTTTGTGCGATGAACGTATCGCTCTGCTTCCGGAAGAGGGGAGTGACGAATCGACGTGGCGGATGATGAGGTCGCCGTGGGAAAGCAGTGCAGGCATTGCCCGCCGAAAAACGGCTCCACTTTCAGCGCTCGTGTTTTTGGAGCAGGCATCTGTGTGCGAAATTCACCCGATTTCCGCAAGCGAGGCTTTGCAGCGAATCCTGCCGCTGGTTTCTATTGATTGGAAAGAGCAATGTCTTGCAGATTGTGGCGTTGCGGCACTGGATCGCCTGCTCACCACTGTTCCAGCTTTCGTTTATCGCTTCACGAAAGAACTGGAAGCGGCGCAGTATCTTGATCGCTGGGTTGGGGCCAGAGAGTAGGGCGTAGTTTGCGCCATTGGTCCGACAGCTTTCGTGTAAGGTGGCTTCGCGAATAGCCCATTTGTTCTGCGAATTCTTTGAAATTATGAGCGCCGTAGGCCAGCAGGCGCGAAGGATTCGTGGCGTCGATTTGGATTTGCGGCTCAGACTGTTGCTCGTCCATGACACGCCACCAATTATTGTTTTTTGTTCTGTCAGTAGAGCACATAATGCAAACAATTATACAAAATGGTATGTTGCGCGTCCATAGGTTCCATGATAAATTTTATCTGAACTAATTGGGAATAGCGTTAGCAGGCAAGATGGTGGAGAGGGAGATGCTTGTAGTGAATCGAGGTTAGTGTCAATCTTACCGTCTCTAACAAGGAGTGCTTTATGAGGATACCGTTATCTAGGACTTGCAGTGGAATGTTGCGAGCGGGCATTGACATCACCGCCCGTTGGGTCGTGGTTGCCTTTGCGTTGATTGTTGTTGGAATTTTGAAATTTTTCGAGTTGACTTGATTCATCCGTTTATGATATAAATTTGTTTGTTCTTACGCATTAGCGGACGACGTATGGCGAGGTAGCTCAGTTGGTAGAGCAGAGGACTGAAAATCCTCGTGTCAGGGGTTCAATTCCCTTCCTCGCCACCAATTATTTTTAAAGACATCGGGCTCAAAAGCTCGATGTCTTTTTCTTTCCCCAAACGGTGTCGGAACGAGAAGTTGCTTGCTGCTTGTCGCGAGTTGCTAATTGCGAGTGGTGGGTTGCATGTGGCGAGTTGCGAAAACTTTGTCGCGAACTTAGTCGCAATCTTTGTCGAAAATGCGAATGGCGAGTAGCGAGCTTGCCGTGGGGAACTGCGGCGGTTGGACAGAGAACGCCCTCAGTCGCTAATCGATTCCTAAATGAGAATCTTTCGCCATTTCATTGTTCTACGTCTTGGTGTAGAATTAGGGCATGAATAGCAAATTTAAATTCAATCGATCAGAATATCGCAGGCCATTGGTACAGCTTACCCACGTGGATCTGGAGTTGGCCATCTACGACGATCACGTGGACGGACTGGAGACGCTTCATCTCCTGCCGCGTGAGGCGGTGTCGATCGTGGTGCTGGACGCTCAGGATCTCGAAATCGGCGAAATTGCCTTGCAGGCCGCCGATGGCTCGAATCGAGAATTGACCTCCCTGTACATCAAGGCCGAGAATCGGCTCGAGATCATGCTTCCGCGCGAATTCCAACCGGACGAAAAAATCATGCTGGTCATTAGCGCGGTGTGTCGTCCTATGCACAACATTCTCGATGGTCTTTATTACGACACCACGCCGGCAGGCGCTCCGCCCCAGATGATTTCGCAGTGTCAGCAGTGGGGATTCCAGCGCATTATGCCGATTATCGATGACTGCACGGCGAAATGCACGTGGCGGACGACGCTGGAGGGTTCGGCGCGCTATACCCATCTCATTACGAACGGTGACATTTCTCTCGATACCAATCCGGATGGTGTTCCGGTTCTTATTCCCAATGATCCGACTCGCATGAGGATTACGTATGAAAACACCATTCCTATGCCTTCGTATCTTTTCCTTGTCGCAGCGGGAACTTGGGATGTGCTAGCCGACTCCGTGACGACGGATACGGGCCGCCTCATACGGCTAGAGTATCTCGTTCCGCCGGGGCTTACGGAGGGCGCGAAGATTCCCATGGCGATCTTGAAAGACTCTGTGCTATGGCATGCGCGTCGCCTTAACTACGATTACAAACGTGATTGTTATCGCACCATCTGCATGGAGAAGTCGAACTTCGGCGGCATGGAGAATGTGGGTAACACCACGATCATCACGGAGGCGGCCCTGATCGATCGGTGGACGACGGATCGACGCCTAATTTATGCCCATGGCGTGATCATTCACGAGTTCGAGCACAACCATTGCGGTAGCGATGTCACGATGGAAACGCCCTTCGACATGTGGCTCAACGAGGCTTTTACCGTCAATATTGAGCGTGAATACGTTAAACAGAAATTCGGTGCTGAACTGATGTGCCTCGAAGATCTGGACGCCATGCGGTCGCCGTTGCATGGTCCCCTTGCGGTCGAAGACGGCGGAAAGCGGGGACGGATCGTGCGTGAAGGCTTCAATCATCCTGACGAAGTCGTCGATGGCGTGACCTATGTGAAGGCACCCGAGGTTCTGGGGATGCTCCAAAATCTCATGGGCGACACGCAATACGCCGCTGCAATTTCTTGGTATTTTTCCGAGTACACTGGAGGAAATGCAGGAACGGATCAATTCCTCGATGCTTTCAGGAAGTTTTCAGAGCGGGATCTGAACTCGTTTTTCCACGAATGGCTTTTCACC
>JBBQIY010000170.1:0-5122 GCA_038325415.1 Kiritimatiellia bacterium | reverse complement strand
CTAGGGAGCCCACGAAAGAACGCTTTCGATGCGCCCCAGACGGGACGCATCTCAGCGCTATCTTTCGGTGGTCGAAATTTCCTAGGTTTCGATGGTGACAGCAGCTTTAGCTACGCTAAAATCTTTGATTGTGAGTGAAATTGTTTTCGATCTATTGGTTCTTATAAATCTCCGTAAAAGAAAAGAGAACCCTCTTCCTGAACTGTCTGCAAGCATAGCACAGCCATTTTCAGGAAGCAACCGGAAAAGCTATACAAAAAATCACGTTTAGCGCACATTGCGCGGTTTCAAGACGAGCATCGCTTTGGTCATGGCCCAGGCTTGGTCGACGGGCATGCGCTTCAGGGCATGTTTCGGCCCCCATGTGTCGGAGTAGAGTACTTCACCTGTTTTGGTGTTGTAGCCGATAATAATTCTCATATGCCCGAAGGCTCCATTTTGACCGAGTGGCGGATTTTCAGGATACATCCCGACGAGGCATGACCAGATGATGGGGACTCCTTCATCCGTGTAGTTTTTGATGTCGTCAAAAAACCGAGTGAATGCCTGCTTCTGGTTCGTTCTGGCTTCCAGCAGAATAGCGGGATTCATTGCACTCCAGATCTTTTGCAGATCGATCGTGTTATTCGCGAGATAGCTCTTCCAGTCGATCGTGGGAGCCTTCTTCCTTTGTGCAACGCTGTTGTACTGTTCGATCAGCTTGACGTGGGAGCTGCGTTCGAAGCTACCGCTGGTATCCGAGGAGACGAGGTCTTTTTTGTCGAGCTGGAACTGTCGCCCGACAGAGGTGATGGCGGTAATCATCCCATCAATGCTCGTGCCGCCTACTGCAGCCGTATTGGCGATTTGGGCAATCTGGTGCTGGTCGACATCGAGTCCATAGTAGCGCAAAACACGTTCAGAAGTTGCCGCCGCGCAGTAGCCTTTTTGCCCCTGATCGACCATCGGGATATTGTCAACCCAGACATCGCCACTCGCCTCCCGTTTTACGTTCTTGTTGATCGCCAGCGTATTCTGAAGACTCAGGGCCGACTTGCCGCCGCTCGCGGAGTTCATGCTTGCGCTGGCGTTGTTCGGCACGAGAAGCACTTTGACAAATTCGGCATTGAAGTCAACGTTTTTCCCTCCAGACCGATGAGGTTTGATATAAGCCCATTCCATTTGAAGTGCTGGGGAGCACTTGAGCCATTGATGGCGGTCGATGAAGTAGTTCACACGAGGGCTTGATGTTGCGGCAGACGTACCTTTGTCCTTCACAAACTCGGAGATCCCCGCTTTCGTTGCCTCGACAAGGGTTCCAAATTCTGTCTGGGTTTGGATGCCGGCGTCACCCTTATTGTACACGGAAATTTCGGCCCGGCGGAGAGTATCTGCCTCGAAATAAACACGAACCTCGCAGGATGCATGCCCGAGAAAGCGCAAGTGTTCTGCATCGCTTGACATAGCCGTCTTGTCCCCGTCTAGCATCCGGAACCCAAGGCTCTTATAATCACTGACGAACGTGGCAGCATTCTTGTTCCACGCGGAAGGATCATTGAAGATCGTGCTCAGGTCGACCTCCTCCGTTTGCGCGTAGGCACTGCAAGCTGTCAGGGAAAGGGCAAAGATCCCCGCAAGGTATGTTTCCCAGCGCGGTGTTTTTGAACGAGTAGAATATAAAGGTTTTGGATTGTGTTTCATTTCGGTCATACTTTCAATCTTGTTAATCTTGTAATCTTGTCAAAAAATGCTAATTCTGGGGATGCCCTTGACTAGGGATGTTTGATCTTCCAGACTGCGGTTCGGACTTGGACGTTAGAAATTAAATTTTCGGCGAAGAACCAAAAGTCATTCATGTGCAGGACGCCTTTCCCCACATAGCTGTGGGCATCCCATGCACTGTTGGAGGGCAAGTCCACAACCAAAACGCCTTTTGCGGTATCGATCTGTGCGGCACAAAAGTTTGCTTTGCGTCCGTGCCGTCGAGCAGGATTGAGCTCACGATAGTTGTAGAAGACGGCTCCGATGTTCTCTTCTTTTCCGGCGGGGGTCTCATCCGTCCGCCAGTTGAGCGGATTGATGACATAGCCGCCTTTCATGGCGTACACCGGATTCTCGGCATCGGGCGTTTGTGTGTTCCAGCCGATAATCACGGCAATGTCGGTTTCGCCTGAAGCGGGAAGGATTCCGCGTCCGGCGAAGTCGGTCTTGATTTTTTCCGCCGTGGTGGCCGGGAGACCGAGCAGGTAGGCCGCAACGAAGCCGCGAGCCTCTGTGATTTCAGGGCAACGCTTGAGGACCTCGTAGAGGTTTCGGGCGCCTTGGCTGTGGCCGAAGAGGACGAAGGGGCGACCGTGATTCCAGTGTTCGAGGTAGTAGCGAAAGGCATCGGTGGCATCTTGCATGCCGACATCGAGGTAGTCCGAATAGTCTTTCTCTCCGCGCAGGTGATCCATGCTGCGGTGATATTCCAGTTGTCGTACAAACGGCGCAAAGGGACGCGTGTTTTTGAAAAGTTCGATCTGTGCCGTGGCGAATCCGATCGTCTTGTGCGAAACCTTTTCATCTCCCATATCCATGAGCGGCTTGGTCTTGTCCGCCGTTAACGTGGGGTAGATGTAGAAGAGATCGCAGGATTTATCGGAAAGATCGGCCGCTGATTCATTGACGATCCAGTTTTCGCTACGTCCATAGTCGAGAGGTCTGACTTGTAAAGGTTCACCCATTGTTATGGCTCCTGTTGCCGCAAGAAACGGCATAAACACACTTTTCAATGCGGATCGAATAATGGCAGACATGGTTGCTACATCGCCCGGAACATGCCGGGAGAGATACTGTGAATGAGTTTGAAAGATTTGCAGAAGTAGCTGGTATCGGCGTAGCCGCACTGCGAGGCAATCTCTTTGACGGAAAAGCTCGAATTCAGGAGGAGGTGTGCGGCGAGGCCCATCTTCGTTTCGAGGATGTACCGGTGGGGCGAGATGCCCGAGGCCTTCTGGAAGCAACGCGAGAAGTGCCAGCGGCTCAGATTCGCGGCTTTCGCGAGATTCTCGACGCTGAGGGGATCGGAGATGTGCGTCAAGCAGTATTCGCGTGCCTTTTCCATGGCGATTTCGCTTTGTGTCTGGGCATTTGCGGCGGTTTCCATGAGGAGATCCATCATGAACGAGTAGGCTCTCCGGCTACTGTCGAACCGTGTTTTGATCCGCCGGTTCAAACCGGCGGAAATAAGGGAGACGGCGGAACGAACGACTCGCGAGTTAGTGGAATGTTTGACAACGATGCCTAACCTGCATCTTGCATCGAGGCCGAGTCGAATCACCTCGCTCCCCGCGATCGTGACATAAATGAATTCCCATTTTTCAGAGTCCTCGGGTAGCCAGTATCGGTGATGTTCGGGAACCTTCAAAAGCATGGCGTCTCCGGGAAGGATCTCGTAAACCTCATCTTCGAACTTGAGTTTACCGCGCCCAGCGAGCGTGTACTGCCAAATGAACTGCTCGTCGGATCCTCTCTTGTTTCCATCCCAATCATAAGCATCTGCGACCGTTCGAATTTCATGTCCCGCGTTGATCAAGATGGCATTAAGACCATACGAAGACTCGTTTGGTCTGTAGAATGTGATATTTTTGCAGAGGGGTGCTGAGAGAGTGTGGATCATTGAAATGTGCCTACTTGACTGAAGCTTATTCTCTCATACTGGCAGCGGTTTTGCAAGTCTGAGCTTTTGTGTATAGCACAATTTTACCATTAAAAGCATAAAGCTCGTCTTTGAATTTTTCGTTTAAAAGAGTAGAATAACCCATATTTACGAAACAAAAATGTGTGTTTCTAAAATAACCCCCAACTAAATGGAAGACACAAAATGG
The DNA here is from genome assembly GCA_038325415.1 of Kiritimatiellia bacterium. Taxonomy (GTDB): domain Bacteria; phylum Verrucomicrobiota; class Kiritimatiellia; order RFP12; family UBA3636; genus JBBQIY01. The sequence continues at coordinate 1,274 of JBBQIY010000170.1, read as the reverse complement.
CTAAGATTACATTCATGGGTGCTGGAAGCACCGTTTTTGCTAAGAACGTCATTGGCGACTGCATGTGCCGTGAGGCACTACGAAATTCGGAATTTGCGCTTTACGATATTGACGAGTTGCGGTTGAAGCAATCCGAAATGATGCTGAGCATCCTGAATAAAAACATCAACGAAAATCGCGCAACGATCAAGACGTATCTTGGCGTGCCGAACCGCAAGAGGGCACTCAAGGGTGCTGATTTCGTTGTCAACGCGATTCAAGTGGGCGGCTATGATCCGGCGACGATCATCGACTTTGAAGTGCCCAAGAAGTTCGGCCTGCGTCAGACCATTGCCGATACGCTTGGCATTGGCGGTATCTTCCGCGCACTGCGCACCATCCCCGTGATGCTTGATTTTGGTGCCGAAATGGAGAAGGTTTGTCCGAATGCTTGGTTGCTGAACTACACGAATCCGATGTCGATGTTGACCGGCGCCATGCTCCGCGGCACAGCGGTCAAGACCGTAGGCCTTTGCCATTCCGTGCAGTGTTGCGCCACCAGCCTTCTCGACACGTTGGATCTCTATAAAGGAGAAGGCGAGCGCGCGGGTCTTCGCCAAAAGGTCGCCGGTATCAACCACATGGGTTGGTTGCTCGACATCACGATGAACGGGCGCGATTTGTATCCCGAGGTCAAGGCCGCCGCCGCAGAGAAGCTTGACGTCTGGCGTAAGGCGAAGGACAAGAAGGACAAGTCTGGCAACATGGTGCGCCTCGAGCTCATGCGCGTGTTCGGCTACTATATCACCGAGTCCAGCGAGCACAATGCGGAGTACATGCCGTACTGGATCAAGAAGAACTATCCCAAGCTCATCGCGGAGTACAACATTCCGCTTGATGAGTATCCCCGACGCTGCATCAATCAGATTGCAGGTTGGAAGAAGCAGTACAAGGATCTCTGCGAGAATCCGAACCTCACGCACAAGCGCACGCATGAATACGGATCGGGCATTATGGAGGCGATCGTCACGGACGCCCCGTTCCAGCTTGGCGGAAACGTCCTTAACAACGGCTTTATCACCAATCTCCCCCAGGATGCTGTGGTTGAAGTGCCGTGTTTGGTCGATTCGAATGGGGTTCAGGGAACCCATGTGGGAAGGCTACCTGTGCAGTGCGCGGCACTCAACATGACGAACATCAACGTTCACTTGATTGCGATCGAAGCTGCGCTGACGAAGAAGCGTGAACGCATCTATCAGGCTGCGCTGCTGGATCCGCACACATCCGCCGAGCTG
>JBBQIY010000169.1:0-5150 GCA_038325415.1 Kiritimatiellia bacterium | reverse complement strand
TGGGCCTCGCAGTCGTCCTCCAAAGTCAAACTATCCCCGAATTCTTAAGTAGCCGAGACAAGGTTTCTGGCTCTGTCTACCTTGCTTTGCTCTTAGTTTTCGCCATCATGCCGCGCGTTCGACTTCGGAGTCATGAATCAGACATGCCCAAGCGCAGAGAAGCCTAACCCGGCGCTAGAGCCGATCGTCGCCCGCCGGGCTGCTCCGGCTCAGCTCGTCGGTTAGAGTATGAAAAGAGTCATTACAATCCTATTGCTGTGCTTAACTGGATGCGTCACTCCGGAGAAACCCGTTGCTCACGCCGAGTTCTGGGATCCAACAGACGCAGAACTTGTTCAGCTTGATTTTGAAATCCAGAAGTATATCTATATTCACCTCAGTGACCAGAGGCCATCTCTTCAGGATGTCCCAGAGATCGAAGTCAAAACAGTATTGCCACCGATGAGGGTGAGTATATCGGTCGGATCGAGGTTACACAGGTTGTTGGTTCGGATCCAGATGTTCCCTTGGTTAGGTTCGTTCCAGTTGAAGAATCTGCAGAGCAGGCGATCGTAAAAGAGTAGAAGGCCAATAACCGCGCATTTTTAATCAAACAGTTGACGTAACTACGACGACAGAAGGCATTATGGTGAAGATAGATGGAGTAGCATTGGTCTGATGGAGCGCACTGTTACTGTGGTGGTGTACCTCGAATGGGACGGAGAGAATCGTATACGATTGATATCCGCCAGAAAGGCGTTGAAACATGAAAGAAAACAATATGAATCGGAAATCCGGTACTGACTGGGACCGGCTTGAACGAATGACGGATGAAGAAATAGACGTTTCGGATATTCCTCCGCTGGATGAGGAGTTTTTTAAAAAGGCCACATTGCGGATGCCCATAAATAAGAAGTCTGTATCACTGCGTCTTGACTCCGATATTCTTGATTGGCTCAAGGGTGAAGGCAAAGGCTATCAAACCCGAATTAATGCAGTTTTGCGAGTGTATATGCGTGCTATGAAAACACGTTAACGACAAGAGAGATGCCAACAAGACAAATTCACGGTACAGCGTTCCCCGCAGCTTCGAGGAGAAGGTTTAGCTCAGGCAGGACGGATGATAGGCTACATAATGCTTCTCGTGGTTTGCATGCTCGTCGTGATGTATGTGATGGTGCAGATGGACTAACCGAAGGGCTTATCTTGAGACTTCCAAAAATACATGCCGAACCAAGCGGTGGACTCAACGACTACTCGCTGTCATCTCGGCTGCTGTCGCTTCGCTCCTTGCACCCGAGCCGCCATCGGGATACCGTCGCCTCAGCCGTGACGTTCGGCTGAAAGGATAATGGAATGATTTATCACCTTTTGCTGCCTGCTTTCATTGTCACGGCGCTGATCTGCGGTTGCACGGCGTATGATATTGACACCCCGGACACTCCGGCCAACCGAAAAGGAATTGAACGGCACCTCAAGATTACGCCAACTGAGACAATTTCACAGGCGTATTCCCTGTGAAAGACAATGGACATTGTCATGCAGATGTGCTACAGTTCGTCCCATGAATAAAACAGCAACAGTTCATGCACGAATAGACTCGAAGACGAAGTGCGCATCCGAGCGTGTATTGCACGAGATCGGAATGACACCCACGGACGCAGTCCGCCTACTTTATCGACAGATCGCTCTGCGGGAAGAATTTCCTCTCGAACTGCGGTTGCCAAACAAGTTGACGGCAAGCACATTAGACAAGAGCGATTGCGGGGAAGACATTGAGACCTTTGAGTCTCTGGATGAGATGATTGCGAGCTGGAACGAATGAACCTCTCGCAAACCGCACAGTTTAAAAAGGACATGAAGCGGCAATTGCGGCACGGTAAGGATCAGAAAAAGCTCATTGCAATTGTGGATATTCTCCTCGCTGGAAGACCTTTACCTGCGAAATACAAGGATCATCCACTGAAAGGGGCTTGGAGAGGTAGGCAAGACTGTCATGTAGAGCCTGATTGGATTCTCATTTACCGCATAATGGAAAACGAGTTGCGTCTTGAACGAACAGGAACTCATAGTGACCTTTTCTGACAGGAAAGGCGAACAAGGCAATGCAGGATAAAAAATGCTCGCACATTTTTAGCCTGATTGCTATTCGTTCGGAACAGAAGGTTTCAATACCGAGAATGATCATAGAGAAGTCGTGAGTTGTGAGTCGTGAGTTGCGACATTTGTCGCGAACTTTGTCGGAGACTGACGAAACAACGGATATGGATGGGCTGAGGGTAAATTGAGCTTCAGTCATTCGTAATTCGTAATTCGTAATTTCCTCCATACGTCATTCCGCTTCTTTTGCGGGTGATTTTGGGGTGGAGAGATGGAGGATGGCGGCTTCAAGGGGGGCGTCGAGGATGGCACTGACTTTCTCAACGTTGTTGGAAGGGCAGAGTTCGGGATGCGTGGAGAAGAGGCGTTTAATTGTGGCGTCGTGGAATTCATCGGGAGACTGTGCCACCTCGATATCGGGTTTGATTCCCTTGCCGTGGATCATGGTTGACTTAGGCGTATAGTAGTGGGCGGTGGTGAGCAATAGCGCCTCTTCGGGGCGTGAGGCAAGATTGAAGACGGACTGTACCGAGGCCTTGCCGAACGATGTTTCGCCGATGAGGATGCCGCGACCGTTATCCTGGATCGCCCCTGCGAGCACTTCCGAGGCCGAGGCGCTGCCGCCGTTGATCAACACGACGAGAGGAATGCCCTTGAGCAGATCGCCGTTGCGGGTCTTGTAAACTTCGTCATCGTCTTCCTTGACGCGTCCCTTGGTGGAGACGATAATTTTGTTTTTGGGGAGAAAAACATCCGCGATGTCGGTTGCCGCCAGCAAGAGTCCGCCGGGATTGTCGCGTAAATCAAGGATGTAGCCTTTCATTTTGTGCTTCATTTGCTCGTGGAATATGCGACGAAATTCCGCCGGCGTGTTTTCGCCAAACTTGGCGATATAGGCGTAGCCGATAGAATTCGTGAGGATCTGCGCTGACTGCACCGTCGGGACTTTCATGTCGGCGCGTTTGATGGCAATCGGTATAGAGGGTTCAGTGCCGTCATGCTGGATCGTGAGAATGACCACCGTGCCCGGTTCGCCGCGGATCAAGTCCATGGCCTCTTCAAATGAGGCGGTTTCGGGTGTGGCGTCGTCCACGGCGAGGATTTGGTCGCCAGCCCGGATGCCGGCGCGGAACGCAGGCGAGCCTGGCATCGGGTAGTCGATGATCCAAGCGTTGTCGAGGTTGCTGACGGTGATGCCGATGCCGATCAGATGGCCTTCTGCATCGCTCTGGAACGAGTCGAAGTCGTCCGAGCGCATGAAGTTGCTGTAGGGGTCGAGCGAGTAGACCATGCCGTCGAGGGCGGAATAGACGAGGTCTTTGAACGTGGTTGTCTCCACATGGCGGTTCTTGATGATGAACATCGCCTCGGTCAGGACCGCGATCTCCTTGTAGGGGGATGTGGAATCTGCGGCTATTGCGTTGGTTGCCACGATGTCTGCGGCGACTTGCACCTGGTTGGTCTCGGCGGCGGCGAGCTGGAGGCCAACGAACAGGGTGATGAGGAGACTGGTGATTGCTTTATTCATGAAACCTTTTTGCGTGTCTGGATGCGAACCATTTTAGGATGAGGCCGGAGGCGATTCCGGAGAGGATGCCGACAAGGTGGGCGAGATACGCAACGTGTGACTCGACAAGCACCAGTTCTGCGGCATTCAGAAAAAAGATGATGGCGGCGAGCGCCCATGCAGAGACGACGATGGGGAAGGGGATGAAGAGATCGAATTGCTCGCGTGGTTTCAGCGCTGCGAAGGCTCCGACTAGCCCCAGCACGCCAGCGGAGGCTCCGATGCAGGGTTGCGAGGATTCGAGACCATTTGCAAGCGTCCAGCCGATTCCGCCGATGATCCCGCTGGTGATGAAGACGATCCACATTTGGCGTTTGCCGACGTCTTTTTCCATCGCGCTCCCGAAGGTAAACAGGCCGATGAGATTGAGGATGAGGTGCGAGGTTGAGCCGTGCAGAAACATGTAGGTGATGGGGGTCCAGAAGAAGCCTAGAGAAAGGCCGATCCCGTGTATGGCAAACAAGAAGGTGAGCACGTCAGGCACAAGGAGGTAGTTTGAGCCTTTGCCCAAAAGTACGGTTCTTACCGGCGCCTCCGCCACCACCATTTGCATCACGCGCAGGAGAATGCACAAGCCCACTATGATCCGAACACCGCTGGGAATTCCGGCGAGCATGGACCAGAGGGACGCAGCAATCTTCTTGGCGCGAGTGAGCAAGGACATGGTGTTAGCGCGTTTTGGCGGCCCTCTTGCGGAAGAACTTTCGGACGTTGCCGATGGGGTCGGTGGCGGTCGACAGGAACATCGCATCGATCTTGTTGCGCTTGAAAAGCGTCGACAAAGACTCGGTCTTCTCTGCGGCTCTCGCCGCGAAGGTCTCGCGGAGGCTTTTTGAGGACGTGTCAACCCACATTGTTTCGCCCGTTTCGGGGTCTTCGAGTTCGATCATGCCGACATCCGGTAGTGCGTTCTCGCAGGGATCCGAGAGATGGCAGCAGACGAGATCGTGGTGCAGTGCGGCGGTGGAGAGTCGCTTTTCCCAGCCCTCGTCTTGAAAGTCTGACACCAGAAAGACGACGGCTTTGCGCCGCAGCACGGTATTGAGGTAATTGAGAGCACCTGCGATGTCGGTGCCGCCGTTCGGATTATCGGCTGCAAGTACCTCGCGAACGAGACGCATCACGGCCTTCCGGCCCTTGCGGGGCGGAATCGTCTTGACGATGCGGTCGGAGAAAAGGATGAGGCCGACATTGTCCTGGTTGCGGATGGACGTGAGGGCTAGCAGACATGTCAGTTCGGCAGCCAGCTCCGATTTCGTATGGATTGTGGAGCTGTAGGACTGTGAGCCGGAGACGTCGACGAGGAACATGACGGTCAGCTCGCGTTCTTCGGAGAATCGCTTGATGTGCGGAAAGCCTACCCGCGCGGTGACGTTCCAATCGATGCTGCGGATATCGTCGCCAACGGTGTATTCGCGTACTTCGTCGAATTCAATACCATGGCCTTTAAACGACGAATGGTAGTCGCCAGAGAGCTGGTTATCAACGAGACGTGAGGTCAAGA
>JBBQIY010000168.1:0-5165 GCA_038325415.1 Kiritimatiellia bacterium | reverse complement strand
GTCGGGATCTGTTTGTCAGCACGGATGCAAACCTTTAGCCAAGCACCACAGTCCGATGTCTCCATATCGAGGTCGGTCCAGCGGCCGGTGATGGAACATGTTCGGTCATAATTGCCGATGAAAAGACAAAGCGGGTCGTTCATGCCCAGCATGGCGAAATAGCGTGTCAGTTCGGGATCTTCATCGCGTCGAGTATACTCAAGAGGTTCAGAGGCAAAAACGGCTAAGTCCGAAAACGGAGCAACCATCTGTTTTAGCCAATTTGCATCGGGCAGAATGTTGTCGCTATCGATGAGTGCAAAAAGCTCACCCGTTGCTGCCTTGGCCGCAGCGGTTTTGCCGGCCTCACCCGTTTTCAACGGGTTCGGTACAATTTTTTCGACATCAAATTTTCGGGCAATATCAAGAGTAGAATCTGTTGACCCGGCATCGGCGAGAACGATTTCAAGGAGTTCTCGCGGATAGTTCTGCATCCGGATAGCGGCAAGACACGGTTCCAAAGTCCGCGCGGCATTGAGCGTGGGAATGAGAATGCTGACGCGGGGTAGGGAACCGTTGTGATGACCCGATTCCGTTGTCTGTTCGCTGATCAAATCATCATCTCCGTGAAGGTGTCGCGATTCGTTGCGAGAACGGAAAATTCAACAGGTTTTGATGCGGCGTGCATTTCGCTAATGGTCACGTTTTCGATGGCTTTGTGGTCTGAGAATGCAGCGCTGATTTTTCGGATGAGTTCGAGCTCCTCTGTTTTCGGTTGGATCGCGAGTACTGTTGGCCCTGGAACGTTGATGGAGCGCATGACGACGTCGCCACCTCGCATGCCGTTACGAATGGTGGCGTTATCGGCTTTGTCTCTGCCGACGATGATGAGGGTTCCGCTGGGGAGGCGCAAGTGGCGGCCATTAGAGAGGAGATTGAGTAGTCGGGCGTCATCGATGCCTTCATGATCCTTCAGATTTTGAAGTCGGCTGGTAAAATTGGGCTCGGTGAGCTTGCATCCGCCAGACGGTGTGGGATAGTCTACGAGGCCGTATTTCTTGGCGAGTGCGATCTGGGGTTTGCGGTTTCTTCCCGAAAGGCCGAGAAGCTTCGATCTATCAACTAGTCCGAGGCGTTCGGGCTCCGTTTCTGTCAAGAGCAAGGCGCTCAGAGGACGGAGCAGGCGATCGCCGATGCCCGATGTCTCTCTCACGATCTCGAGGCTTCTGCGCTGTTGCGACATGGGGCGCTGTCCTAGGACTTCTCCTGTACAGACAAAATCGAAATCCAGTTCCTTCATCAACTCTGCCGCTTTGCGTATCATCACGGCATGGCAGTCGATGCAGGGGTTCATACAGGAGCCAAATCCATGAGGCGGGCATTTGAGCAGAGTCACGATTTCGCTTGTGAAGTCGATGACATGGACTTTGACGCCGAGAGCCTTTGAGGCTTTGATCGAATTGTCGGGGGAGAAGAAAGGGGACGAGAACGCCACGGCTTCAATTTCGACACCTTGTTCCTTCAAAACGCAGATGGCGAGTTGGCTGTCCAGGCCGCCGGAGTTGAGGCTGAGTCCACGCCCTTTTCGTCCGGGCTGTGTTGGCGTATTATCGAGGCTGTTTTCCATAACTAATTGGGAATCACTTTCTTGTTTTCGAGACCGAAGACATCAAGCCACAAGGCATTGTAGTAACGTTTTTCTTCACCGTAAAGCGAGCTTTCAAAGGGTTGAATCCCCTCGAGAATATTTCGGCTGTCCTGTTTGCGTCCTTGAGCGAAAAGCACACGGGCGAGGTGCAGATGCACGATAGGGTTTTGGACGTTCAGTTTCAGAGCAGTTCGGAGCGCGGCTTCTGCTTCTTCGAGTTTTCCCTGTTGAAGGAGGATTTGTCCATAAGTATCCCAAACCTCGTAAAGATCTTTTGAGCGGTCGAGGGCTTGGGTGACGAGTTGAAAGGCGCGCTCAATATCATCGAGCTTAAACTTGACGTAGGCGAGATCACCCGTGGTGAGGACGTTGGGGTCGACCTCGATGCTGCGCTGGAGGTAGGCCTCGGCGGATTCGAATTCTTTGTGCGACAAGGCGATCGAGCCCATAATATAGTTGGCAAAGGAGTGGTTGGCATTGATTTGCAGAATTTCCATCGCATGCTGTTTTGCTGCACCAGGGTCTTTCAGGCTGTAGTCGAGACGGAGAATTAACTCGAGAATCGGAACGATTCCCGGCATGGTTTTATTAGCGATCAGAAAGTCGTCGCGTGCGCTTTCGAGATTGTTTTCGAGAAGGCTCATGTGACCGCGCGCAATGGAACCTTGGAAGTAGCGTGCATCTGAAATTCTGAGAAGCTCATCAATTTGTTCAAGCATTTTAGGACGAATTTCATTCCGCGTTTCATCCTCTGTGGCTTTAGTGAATTCCTTTGCGTAGGTCATGTAGAGACTGAGGCGGGCATCAGCATCCTTTGGAGTCTCGGCTAAAATTTCTTTCAGCGCCGTTCGTGCGCCTTCGAAATCCCCCGTCGAAAGTTTGAGTGACGCTTCTTCGCGGAGAATCCTTGCTTTCGGAACGCCTGTCGCTCGGGCTCTTTCGAGTAAGGCGCTTGCTTCGTCCGTCTTTCCTTGGAACATCTTGATCTGAGCTAACGAAAGGAGCGACTTGATGTCTTGGGGATCCTCCTTGAGCATCGACTCGAATATTTTTTCGGTCTCTTCGGTGTCGCCACGTCTGGAATGGATGTCTGCTAGCGTCATCATCATTCCGAAGACGCCTTTGTCGTAATCGTTTCCAATGGCCATTCCTAGGGTTTTGATGGCGAGGGTGCTTTGTCCTGACATGGCCCACGTCCAGCCGAGGTAGGAGAAGGCCTCTGGGGAATTGACGTAGCCTTGGGTTCGGGAGAGTTCCCAAATCTGGAGCGGCTTCGTCTGATTCTTCTTGAATTCAGCAATCTCGTCCTTGATGGTCTGCTTTTGCTCTTCCGTGCCGAATCGCTCAAGTAAAGAGGCGTAGTTGAGCATGGCGCTGACATTGCCAGGATCGAAGGCATGGACGCGTTGATAGATGTCCATCGCCTCTCGTGCTTGGCCGCGTGTTTCGATGAAGTAGCCCAAGTTGTTGCCGATGAAGCTCACGCGACGTCTCACGGTTTGCGCTAGCAAAAGAATATAGCGTGATGAGCGATCCGAAACGCTTGAAAGTTCTGTGTCGAGTTCATCCATGAGGCGGAAGTAGCTGTCGATATTTTCTTTTGCTGCGATTTGTCCCGAGAAGCTAGAGTCTTTCTCGTTCCCACCGAAGAACGCGAGTCCGCGTGGATAAATCCGGAAATCGCCAATGCTCCAGAGGTCAGGGAAAAGACAGAGCACTAACTTCTTCGATACGTCAGCATCGGAGGCAATCCATTCCTGCAGGAAAGTAAAGACGCCGATGTCCAACGAGTTCTTGAGCCGTGCAGAAGTGAGTTTTCCCTTGAGCTGTTTGGTGTAAACCATATTGCCCGCAGAGCTGAGATCGAGGAGATTCAGCGTCATCCCGCGTTCGATTCCCCGTAGTAAGATCATGTCATCGAATACGCCGTCCGTCACAATCCAATCGCGTCCATCGAGATTATCGATTAGACGGTCTACGTACGTGGTAATAAACTTTGTGTTCTTGGTTTCAGCATGGACGTAGCTTGATGCGATTTCGGTGATGAGGATAATGCCGGCGAATGAAACGATAGCGACACGGAGGATCCGAGCCCCGATGAGGGCAAGTTTTGATTCTGCTTCCGCTGCGAATAGACTGATCGTGCGCATATAGGCTACGGTTATGCAGTAGCCGAATGTCATAGCGGTCATGGTATAAGTGACGATTTGTTCCGCGGAGAAACCAAAGAACTGCCAAGGCGAGACGCGGGAGTCGAGCACAACGGTGAGCGTTACAATGAGAATCGCAAGGTTCAGGCCTGTGATCGCGGGGCCGTGCTCGCCGTTGAGTGTTCTGGCGGCGACGATGAGAAAAGCGATCCACGGGAGGATTACGAGTCCTACGATAATGAGCCATCCGCTTCGAGGGAGACCGTTAAAGACTTTAATAAAGAGACCGCGGATCAAGTTTTCAGCCACAAGCGATTTCCCCCAGTATTCCTGCAAAACGTATCCAGGCGTGTTGACAAAAGAATTGACGGATATCATCAGCATCACAACCCCACCGATGCCGAGGATCAACAAAGCCAAACTCCCTGTGGCATAGTTGTATTTACCAAAACGCATCATGCCCATGATCGCCATCAGCACGAAGATCGGGGAGAATTGGATCATCACGGAGGACTGACTCATACCCATGCCATACAAAAGGCAGAAGGCGTAAAGATATCCAGAACGGCCTGCGGCCATGAACCGTAGCATCAGATAAGCGGCCGCGAGCATCCAGAGCAGATAAATAGAATAGAGGTTTACACGGGATGCCGCCACCCAGAAGGGGGCGCTGAACGCAAGCGTCAGTGTGGTGACAATGCCACCGAGCCGGGCAGCGAAGAAAGCATGGAACTCCGAGGCTCCTGATCGTGGGTCAACGAGTTTCTTGTCGATGAGGATTTCGAAAACGGCAGTGGAAACTAAATAGGTCAGCCCGAGTGAAAGGGCAGAGAAGAGCATACAGGTCACCGTCGCGGCCTCAACGGCATGGTGCGGACCAGCAAGCGACGTGACCGTTCCCAAGATCTTCTGCCAGAAGAAATTTTCGGGCATGACGTTTGGTCTGGCTCCCGTGAGAATGGCGAGAAGGCCAGACGACTCTCCCGGGAAAGCCCATCGAGAAGCGGTCAAGAAATAGAGGACGAACATGACGGAGGAGATGATTCCAGCTACAATCCAGTCCCAACGAGAGGTTATTTTGATTTCCAAAGTTTCTTGGTCAGCTACAATGGGTATTCCTGAATTATCGTCGCGGATAGCTTCTGTGCTAGGTTCGATTTCCATGAGACCTCCATACATTACGAAGGGTCAAATAATAGCCTAAAACGACATTCCTGTAAAGAATCGATACTATCGACTGTATCGAATGGGTGGGATTCAATTTAGTTGAATCCCACCCAGAACCCAGAAGTCAGGAGTCAGAATACAGCATTGATTCTCAACATGTTACGCACAGTTTCGCCATTCTTCTGTGGTGTCGCAAGAACAGGGACATGAATTATTTTGTC
>JBBQIY010000167.1:0-5202 GCA_038325415.1 Kiritimatiellia bacterium | reverse complement strand
TCGCCATTCTTCTATGGTGTCGCAAGAACAGGGACATGAATTATTTTGTCTAACTCCGCGTAAGTGCTTGATTTCCAACTTCTGACTCCTGTCTCCTGTCTTCTGACTCCTGTGGGCGTCAAACTATGTTGACGCACACCCATGCATATTTTACGTTACATATTTTACGTTACATATTTTATGCTATGTGCTATTCTCATGGTCTATGAAAACGAAACCAGCAAACCCATTCCTTGTCTCTGGCTACCGAGGGCCAGAATTTTTCTGTGATCGCGAAGAAGAAACGGCCCAGCTCGCATCGGCCCTTGTCAACGGGCGTCATGTCTGTCTGATCAGTCCGCGCCGCATGGGAAAAACGGGATTAATTCTCCATCTTTTCAATCACTTAAACACCACGACTTCGAAAACGCAATGCTTCTACATTGATATTTTCCCGACCCAAAACCTCTGTGACTTTACCACGGCATTGGCCCATGCCATCATCGGCCGTCTCGACGACTATTCCGAAGCCGCCATCCGGCGCATCGGTTCGTTTTTTAAAAGCTTTCGTCCTGCATTTACTTTTGATTCCCAAATAGGTGCACCCTCACTTTCCTTTGACATCAAACCCTCGGAGGCCCAGCGTAGCCTCGCCGAGGTTTTCGACTATATCAAAACATCAGGCAAACGCTGCGTTATTGCAATAGACGAATTTCAACAAATTTTCGAATATCCCGAGAAGGGAGTCGAAGCATTGCTTCGGTCGTATTCGCAATTCCTTCCGAATGTCGGTTTTGTATTCGCAGGTAGCAAGAAGCATTTGATGGAAGAAATGTTCACCTCTGCGAAACGCCCCTTTTACCAGAGTGCTCAGAAAATTGATCTGAAAAAAATTTCGTCTGATTCCTACAGAACGTTTGCCCTCCAGTTGTTCGCAAAAGATAGTCGGGAACTCAAGCCAGCCGCATTCGATTTTATCTACAATGAACTTTCTGGCCATACCTGGTATGTCCAGATGGCATTGAACCGCGCGTATGGATTGGGAAAGAAAATTACAACGGAAAATGATGCGCGGGAAGCTATTGCCTCCGCCATCGAATGCGAGAACGCCACCTACAAAGCTTATTGTGAAATGCTCCCCCGCGGACAATTGGCTGTTTTGAAGGCATTGGCAGTCGAACGCGAGGTTTCGGAACCGCTCAAGAGCTCGTTCCTCGCCAAACACGCTTTGGGGGCGGCGAGTAGTGTCCGTCAGGCACTGAAGGCACTTGAAGATAAGGCACTAATCTTGAAACACAATTCGAACGGCTACTTCGTCTACGACCGCTTGTTCGGACTCTGGTTGTCACAATCAAGATAACCCCATAATCCCCACTCACCAGCCCTACATCCGGTAAAATTTTTACCCTCTCTCTTCAACCAGTCTCTGGTTGAAGAACATCGATTCAACAATCGCCAGTAAGGCAATGCAAGCCGTATCCGTCCTCAGCGTGCGCGCACCCAGCCCAAAGCGCTGGAACCCGTTGGCCTCGAATAGCCGAAGCTCGTACTCCGACCAGCCCCCCTCAGGACCTACCGCCACCAGAATTCTACCAGCATCTGAAAAACCGACCGTACCTTTATTTCCGTCTCCACCACGAAGTGGATGCGCGACAAGCTTGCACCCATCAGCATAACCCGTCGAGAGTTCATCCTCGACAAGCGGCTTGAGTCTACGCAAAATCCGAATCTCCGGCATCCGCGTATCCCCCGCCTGCTCAAGCCCCTCCTCCACCAGAGGTTTATACGCTTCTGGATCTAGGAAACGGGACCCCCAATAATTGCGCTCCACCCGCTCCGCATTCACAATAAAGATCCGGCCAACGCCCATGGCCGCAATCTGAGGCCACAACCGTCGCAGACACTTCGGCCTCGGAAGCGCCAGTAGCAAGTCGATGCGCGGTTCGGGGAGCGATTCAATCGCCTCGCCCAGCTTCAATGCACATCTGTCATTGCTCCACGCCACAATCTCGGCATTGAAACGTTCGCCGTTCAGAACCCCGACCCTAAGCCGATCTCCCAGCGATGCACGGAGGACATCTCGAATATGCACGAAACGCCGATCCATTAACGCCACCTGCCGATCGCCATCAAGTTCTTCAGTGCGCAGAAGGATGAGATTCATCGCGGTGCTTCCAACCAGCTTGCGTTAAAATGTCCTTCGAACACCTTGCAGGCTGGACCCGTTAGCGTCATGCTGTGGCAGAGTCCCGACTCTGCCACCCGCCCGTTCACTGCGAGGACATCACCCGATTTGACGCGCAACGAGACGGGAAGCGGAATCCCAAGCTTCTCCGCCATCGCAATACCCGCCGCAACCGCCCCGGTGCCGCAGGCGCCCGATTCCGCCTCGACGCCACGTTCATACGTGCGCATCAAAGCAGACCCCTTTTCCATGACCTGCACGAAGTCCACATTCACACCTTGTGGCGTGAAGACCTCAGCAAATCGGATAACTTTACCGTCTCCATCTACATCCACGGTGGCAACGTCGTCCACGAACACAACGGCATGCGGAACACCCGTATCGACCTTGAAGCACTCTGCGGAACGCCCTAATGGTAAGTCCACCGTCACAAGCGGCGCACGATCTTTCGGCTCCGTCATATGAACACAGACAACCCCCTGCCCTTCGCAGACATTCAGCACGTCAACCGTGATGATCCCCGCATCCGTTCCAATACGTTGATGCCGGCCACCGATTCCCTTTTCAAAGGCAAAAAGCGCAAGACATCGGGAAGCATTCCCACACATAGAAGCTCGGCTGCCATCGGGATTCAGAAAAATCATCTTGAAGTCACACTCGGTAAATGCATCGGCAAGCCGAACGAGGATCACCCCTTCGCACCCGACGCCCGTCCCGCGTGCCCCGATCTTCTGCACCCGTGCCGTGTCATCTTCGGGGAAATTCATAGATCGATCATCGATGATCACGAAATCATTCCCAGCACCATGCATTTTAGTGAATTTCATTTCATATCCTTTTCTATGTCTTGCTCTTTCTGCCGCCCCCACCCGCGCTGACGTGTCGAATTCTAACACTAGGCCTGCTCAAGGGTCAATGGACAAATCGGTTTCTTGTACATATCCAAGCGTTTGCATTATACTCTGGCAAATGACACACATCCAAATCATGTCCTCAGAAACCAGAAGTCTGGAGAAGCACGGGATTATCGCCTACCCGCTGGAAGGTAAGGTTCAATCCATTCTTGCCAAGGGAACGCCAGAGGGCTGGATCGAATCCGGGCGCGACCGCTCCTTCTACCTTGACCTCATGGAGCCGGTCATACGCAAAGCCGCAACGTGGATCGCGGAGGACGGCGCGCTGATCGATCCCGTGATCCATGCAGAATGGGCCCAGACCACCTCGCGATTCGTCTCCTCAGCCGCCGTGCTACTCCATTTCAGGCGCATGACCGATCTTGAAGACATTGTCTTCCGGTCTATGTCTTATTGCTGCGCAAAACTGGCGTCTCCGGATCTTCCTAAATCAAGTTCAGCCGACTTCTGGATGCGCGAAATTGTCACGGCCTACGATTGCCTGAACGGGATAGCCCCGGCCGAGCTTCTTGAGCAATGGCGTCATGACCTCTCAACCGTCATCCCCGAAAAGACTTACCTCTTCGTTGACCCAACACATCAGAACTTAAAGCAGTTCCACAACTGGGCGGTTTATAGCAGTTCTGGTGAGAGCATGCGCGATTCAGCGGGCATCGGTGGTTCCAACGATTTTCTCTGGGGTAATCGGTTTTTCGACACGTATATGGAGGGACAAACACACCGCTTCACCGAGTACGGCCTGTACCGTGACCCCGACGACCCCATTACCTACGACATCACCACACGACTTCAGTTCGCCGCCGCCATCGCACGCGGATACAACGGCCCACTACGTAACCTCCTTGAGGAAATCCTCAGGAGAGGTAACCAAACGATGTTGCTCTTTCTCTCTCCAGATGGCTTCGTTCCGTACGGCGGACGCTCCTCCCTGTTTAACTTTCAAGAAGCGATGACCGCTGCACAGGCCGAACTTGAAGCCTTGCGATACAAGGCCTCTGATCCCGTCATGGCTGGCGCATTCAAACGACAGGCGCATCTCTGCGCAAGGGCGATCACGCCGTGGTTCCGCGACTGCGATCCGGTTCGCCACATCAAGAACCGCTTCAAACCGGAAACACGCCACGGGTGCGACACCTACGGACAGTATTCCGTCTACAGCATGCTCGCAACCTCCTTTTTAGGGCTTGCAGCCTTGTATGCCGACGACACCATCGCCGAGCATCCAACACCCGCAGAAATCGGCGGCTACACACTCACGCTCCAGCCTGCTTTTCACAAAGTATTCCTCTGCGCCGACAACACGTATGTCGAGATCGATACGCAAGCCGATTCCCATCACGATGCCACGGGCATTGGCCGAATTCTCTTCAAAGGGCTCCCGCCGGGATTTCCTCTCGGCATGCCCTTTGCCACGGATCCCAAGTGCATTTATGCCGATGGCTGTTCTGGGCCTCAGACCCCCATTGCGCTCGGTCCTGCGTGGCAGAGTCCGGACTCTGCCACCGATTCCCTCGCTGCTTGGTCGGATGGCGTCGATGCCAAAACAGAATCACGAAAATCCGCCATCCGAACCACCTACCGCCGAGGCGAAACCATCGTGACCGAAACGATCGACATCGTCTCCGGCAACGTTGTCATTGACTGGTCTGTTGAAATCGCAGGCAAAACTGTCGTCCCGCTCGAAGTCACCATTCCGTGCCTGGTCCACGACGGCGAGATCACGGCGACTTCCTCCTTAACCGAAAGCGGACTCGACATCACCTTCCAGAATCAGCGCGTTGAATATCGATGGCCTTCAGACAGTCACTGCAAAATGGAAAGCGCGGAATACGCGAATCGACAAGGAGTCTACAAAACGGCCCGGCTTGTGGCAGAGTCTGGACACTGCCACCTCGAGATAAGTCGGTAGCCGTCAGTCGCTAGCCGCTAGTTTGGAATCTTCGCACTCGCGACTCACAATTCACGATCGCGCATCCCGAAAAGTGGGTGCGCGTCAACATAGTTTGACGCCCACAGGAGTCAGAAGACAGGAGACAGGAGTCAGAAGTTGGAAATCAAGCACTTACGCCAATTTAGGCGAAATAATTCATGTCTCTGTTCTCGTGACACCACGGAAGAAGTTTG
>JBBQIY010000166.1:0-5223 GCA_038325415.1 Kiritimatiellia bacterium | reverse complement strand
AGTTGAGATCGAACGCGAAGTAAGACGCCCAGAACTCAGCCTTCTCGGGGGAAGTTCCTATGAGAGTCAGTCGGTCGCCATCAAGAGAAACGCGCAGGATTTCGCCATCCACAATGCCCGAATAAGCACCGGAGCCACAAGATCGCCAGCGGAACGCTTGGCCGCATTCCAGCGTGGCAGTGAGGTCGAGTGGTTCGATGCCCTCGAAGATGATGGATGCTTGTTGTGTTTTGTGTTCTGGCGGTGTTCGGGTGTATCGGATCATTTCAAGAATTCCTCTGTTCGTGAGGAAACCTATCAAAGGTTGAGGTTTTATGCCACAGATTCCGCATCGGGTATTGATTGTGCTTGTTAAGTTGGGGCCGCTATGATTTAATTCTCAGATATCAGTTTTCCTCGCTTTTCAGAGCGTAGGACGAACGGTAGACTTAAATCAAACAACCCAGTTAGGATTACTCAAATGAAACTCTATGTAGCAGCGTTCATCGCGATGGTTCCCATGATCAGCGTTCTGGCGGCGACACCGGCCGAAAAGTCGGCAGAGGCTGCCGCTCGAAAGTATGTTGAGGCCGCAGATAAAGGGAATGTGACGACGGCTTACGCCATGTTGCCGAAGTCCTATCAGAACGACGTGTCGTCTGTGGTGTCGACCTTTGGTAAGACCATGGACGAGGATATTTGGAATCAAGCAAAGGCTCTGGTCGGGGCTTTGGCAGACATTGGCATCGCGAAGCCACAAATTGTCGCACAGATGATGGCGAAAGGTAGTGATCCGGCTGCGGTTCCGACAACGGAGACAATTGCTTCTGTTGAAAAAAGCGCGATGGCATTGAAGGCTCTGACTGGCAAGTTGACGCTGGATATGCTGAAGACGGGCGAGATCGCTAACATCCTTGCGATGCCGGAGTTCACCTCTGTTGGAGAGTTCTCAAAGGCCGTTAACAACGATATGGCTGGAGGATCGATCCTCGGTGCGAAGCAGTTGGAGGATGGATCGGTAAACATCTCCTTTAAGGACAAGAAGGGTGCTGTGGAAGAAAGCCCGTTCGTTCAGGTCGACGGAGCTTGGGTGCCGAAAGAAATGGCGGATGGCTGGAAGGAAGGCGTCAACGAAGCGCTGAAGGCTATCGGTCAGATGAAGTTTGACCCCGCCAAGAAGCAGCAGATTCTCGGGATGCTTCCGATGATGAAGATGGGCATCGAAGGTGCCAAGAATGCCACGACAAAAGAGCAGCTCGGCCAGAGCATGATGATGGCATTTATGCCGTTGATGATGATGGGTATGAATCAGGGCGGAATGAAGATGAATTCCGATTCTGCTCCCGTTTCTGGTTCGGCTGGCGGCGCAAAGTAGCCGAAGCTTCGATCTCGGTCGGCAGACCGAGTCGCCTCCGTTTCCGCGGGGGTGAAGCATTAATGAAATAAGACAGGTGGTTGTCCTCAGGACTGCCGCCTGTTTTTTGCTTAAAGGTAAAGCGACGAATCTGTTGAATGGCTGCGCCAAGTTCTCCCAGTTGCTGCCCGACTAAACGTTATCTCACCTGTTCCCCCGTGAGACTCACCTCAGTAGATTGGGTTTAGTTTTTGCCCTTCCAAGCAAAGAGAATTGTTCCAATCACACCGAAACCGAAGGCCACATATAAATTGAGTTCTGGCGAGATGCCCCAGAGCAATGCACCTCCGAAAGCGGCAAAGGCGACGAGTACATCGCGGATAAGATAATAAAGACCAAACATCGAGGCCTTGCGTCCCTCAGGCGCGAGATCCATGATGAGCGCCTTGCGGGTAGGCTCGCCAAACTCCTTGAGGCCTCGCAGTACAAACACCGCCGTCAGAGGCGCAAGCGAATGTGCGTGAAGCAGCGCAAGCGGGAAAAGTGTGAAGAAGACGAACGTGACTAGGATGAACGGTTTCTTGCCAAAGCGGTCGGCCATGTAGGCAACGGGCACATACACAAACACCGCCGTCATGTTCTCAAGCGCAGAGAGCCAGCCGAACGAGAGTTCAGAGATGGGATGGAGCATCGTACGCGTCGCCCAGATGACAACGAATGAATCCGGAATACGTTCGCAGAAACGGATCAGAATATCCGACCACAACAAGTTGCGCAAGCTCTGCGGCATTTCGTGCCAGAGCTTGAGAGGGTTCGCCTGAGCCTCTTGCTTGTCGCCGGAATCATCGTGGATCATCACTTGCTGCAAGATGGCAGCGCTCATGGCCAGCACCAACGCACAGCCAAATGCGACTCGAATACCAAGTCCCACACCCCAGATTGCAATACAAGTTCCGCCGGCAATGGGTCCGATCATTTTGGGTAGCCGTCGCACCAGCGACAGCACTGACACGCCCATCGTCCGGCGGTTCTTGGGTACGGCCTTCGAAAGCAGATCCATCGTCGCTGGGAGCGAAAGGGCTGACCACGAGATGAAAAATGCGGCACCCAGAAGCACAGCCCACCAAGACTGGACAAAGATAACGATGGCGTAGCCAACCATGGAGACGAGATTAAAGACGAGAAGCGCGCGCTTCGTCCCCAGCTTGTCGCTGATGTATCCGCCTGGAAAAGAGTAGAGCGCCGAAAGTAAATCGTCCATGCCCGCAAGCAACCCGATGGCCAGAACCGCCGTCGAGGCCTGCGTCAGTTGCTGCAAATAGAGCGGTAAAAACCGCTCGGCCATGTGCTCGCCCATGCCCACTAAGACCACCATGCCCAGAAGGCCAACGAGACTCTTCCGGCGGAACGCCCCCTTTTCAACAGTCATTGATTCTTCCATCATGTTGCTTTACTCCTTACACATTAATTTCGCTCAGCAGTGCCCGTGCCATCGACAAATATATCCGGCCAACAGTCGTTGCCCGTGTGCCAAGTCAGGCGCACAATTTTTTCTTGAGATTCGCCGATTTTCCATAGAAATATTTCGTAGTCCGCGATGTCATGCTCATGAGCACCCGTACTGGCACCATAGACGAGCCATTTGCCGTCAGATGAAGTCTTGGGAAAATACTCATGGCTATACGCTCCCGCGACATCCAGCAACACCCTCTCTTTGCCACCTCGCAAGTCGGTGGTAAAAATGGAGTTTTTCTGGTTCCCCGGATGATCCATCCAAATCACCGTGGCAGCGTCTGGACTCTGCCACGTGATCTCGCATCCACCCCCGATGCGACGCACGTCGCCGTCCTTACCAACAACCCATGTCCCGCTGCGCCCGCCGCGCATCGTCACCGCGAGACTGCCGTCCACGCCGCCGACAACGGGCGTCTGAAAGAAAACATCGCCGGGTATTCCGCCCTGACTCGCTTGCAAAAGCACCGACTCAGCACCACCGGCAACCGCCTCCTGTTTGACAACTCGTTTTCCCTCACAGACGTAGATTAACGCATTCCCACGGACGTCCCATGAGGCGGTAAAGGCGTTCGAGGCGACGCGCGTCTCCTTCCCTGTTGCAAGATCAAGAACCCACGTGTCCCACTTCAGCGGATCGCGTTGCGACACCCAGGGAATCTGAGAACGACTGAAAGAGACTCGCTGTCCGTCGGGCGAAAACCGCGGATACGTGTCGGTGAAGCCGGAAGTCGTCAGTCGTTTGGTTTTGCCGGAAGGATATTCCGCGAGATAAAGATCGTGCGAACCGCTCCGGTTACTGCTCCAAACGATCCGCCCTTTGAAGCCGCTGTTTTTCAAAGCTACTCCATCCGCCTTCGTCTGCGGCACCGTTACACCGATTGGAACATCGGAGGACGCGTTGTTTCCCACGTCTTTGCGCCCACCAGAACTCATCATTACTGAACCCACAACGATCAAGATGGCAATCATAAAGACCCCCGTAATGAACCCAACAACCCAACGCTTGCGCGAAGGCGTCGATGACGTCTGCGCACCGTTTTTCGGAATCCAGGTAAAGATGCAAAATGCTGCACCGCCCAAGCCGTAGTCGATCGTCTGACTGATCAGGTGCATCGTCAGCATCGCCGTCATGGACTCTGCCATACCAAAGCCCAACGACGTCAGGGCCACGAGCCCTCCGGCTTCGTACGATCCGAAACTCATGAACGAGGGCACGGGGAGACTTGCCGCACCCTCGGCGGAAATGAGTGCCACCAGCACGGCGGGAATGCTTGCCT
Organism: Kiritimatiellia bacterium; assembly: GCA_038325415.1. Lineage (GTDB taxonomy): Bacteria > Verrucomicrobiota > Kiritimatiellia > RFP12 > UBA3636 > JBBQIY01. The sequence goes on along the minus strand of JBBQIY010000166.1, from coordinate 1,098 downwards.
CTGCCAGTAGGGGCCACATCCGAGTTGTCACGGAGACAAAAAGGAAATACAGGCCGAAATACTTCACCGCTCGGATGACCGCCGAAAGCCCTAGCACCGACCCAATAGCTCCGCTTCTGGAAACGAAGCGGACAGACTCCGACATGTCGGAGATCAACTTTACAAAGGCCGCATACGGCTGAAACCGCCAGACGCGAAACCGCATCAGGCGTTGGGGGCTACGCGCGGATAAAACACCGGCCACCCATGGCATGATATGGAAGAGTCCAGCCCAGCCAATTAAGCAGACCACGACGAGAATGATCGCAGATCCCAGAAGCGACAGACCCTGCGAAACGGTCGCCACCGCAACCCCGAGCACGATCAGGAGTGCCGCAAAATCAAAGAGAAGACCAATCGAAAGCGATGTCATACAATCAGAGATCGGAATGTTGTAGCCCCGATTGAGCATGGCAACATAGCTCAACTCGCCGACGCGGCCCGGTAGCATGTCAGCACAGGCGCCTCGCACGAACGTCACCAGTGAAATATGCCCCAGTCCCGGCACCGACTTTTTCTGGTCATCGGCCATGCCCGCCCTCAGGAGCAACCGGTTCCTGACCGCGCGCAGAAGGGTTTGGCCGATTTGGCAGAGTCCATACACAGCCACAAGCGGAAACGCTGCATTGCGAAGGCAGTCCAAGATTTTGGCTGGCGTAATGTTGCCCCCACTCTTCGAAACGATCATAAAAAGCATAGAGACAACCAACGCTGAAACCGATACAGAGAGGATTAGTTTGACGGCAACTTTTTTCATGTCGAACAAGATACTCCATATTTGCCCGTTCCGTCCAGATTATTAAGTAGCGAGAGGGTAATCGGTTAGCGACCGGGGGGCATTAACGGAGCGGGGACATTCCTGTCCCCGTCACGACGGGGGTTAGAAAACCCCCGCTCCTTTGGCAGGACAAGTACGAGTATGCAAAAAAACACCCTAACATATCACCCGGCATTCCATTCTCTAACGGGGGTCGGGGGCTGCGCCCCGGCGGACACTAATCCCTACTCCATTCTTCTTGCGAGCGGCGTTCTCCCTACGTTCTGTAGTTCTGATCGGTG
>JBBQIY010000165.1:0-5225 GCA_038325415.1 Kiritimatiellia bacterium | reverse complement strand
ATTTGGAGGCAAAGAAAACCACAGGGGTGCCGTTGGTGGGAAGCGGCTCTCCATATTTTCTGTAGAGAAGAAATGGATTGTTCGTCACGCTGCCATGCCAGAACTGGTCGATTTGGAATACAGCGTTTGTATTGTCTTGGGATAGAACATGACCGATCCCAATTACATCGCACACTGCCGCTTGGAGCGGCAGAGCCGCGTTCAGACTCAAGTAGGGAAACTCGTCTTGTGCGAATATCGGCAGAATGGTCACGCCTAGGGCAATCACAAATAGAATTGCATTTTTCATTCTTCTCCTTTTGGTAGTACAAAGCGCAGATAGCGCAGGTTATCGGGAAGCCAGTAGGCTGTTGGTTTGGGGGTCAGACGGTGGTGGATATAGTACAATCCACCAGCATCCATGAGCTTAGTTCCTGAGTAGAAAAGATTATGGAGAAATTGCGGACCATCCTCGATCGCGGGCAACCAGTCTGGATCGACTAGCCCGAGGCCGTGACCGGTCTCGTGCGCGACTGTCGGGGCGATGTACTTTGCGAACTGCGCCGACGTCATGGGAGCCAAGTCTTCGTTTCCAACCAATAACGGTTGTTAATCCAAACCCGTGCCTTACCAACAAGGTTGGTATCGCTCCAGACCTGCTGCATGAAATTTGTGTTGTTGAAATAGTGAAAATACATAAAGGTATACTCTGAGTCACGATGGATCCGAGACGACCCGGGATTCAGTCGGTAACCGTCGCGGATCAATTCGTAGAACGCCTGACGGTTCGTATTGACTTGAGAAACGTACACGAGGTTCGAACACCAATTTACCATGGACGCATTCTCTGCCGTCGCCGGAAACCACGAGCGATCACCGTTGAGCAGATACATCCCGTCGGGCTCGTACCGGCTGCGGTGATAGTCGGTATCGAAGATGTAAGAGTAGCGACACTCTGAGGGCTCCAAGTCCAGAAAGGTCTGGTAGCGGGTAGCAAAGAAAACCACGAAGGTCCCGTTTGTTGGAAAAAGTGCACTGCACGTAATGTCAAGATTGTTTGTCGGGCTTCCATACCAGAGTTGGTCGATTTGGATGTTCGCATTCGTGCTATTCCGTGAAAGCACGTGTCCTATCCCCGCCACGTCGCACACCGCCGCTTGAAGCGGCAAGCCGGAATTCCAGCTCATCGGCGGATCCATTTCAGCCATCGCCACTGAAGCTGCTCCTAGCAGCAAAGCAAGTCTAAGTGTCATGATGTTATTCTCCTTTTGGTAATATGAAGCGCAAATAGCGCAGGTTGTCGAATCGCCAGTAGTCGGTCGGATGGGGGTCTAGGCGATCCTTGACATAAAAGAGTCCACCCATATCCATTATCTTAACCCAACTTTGAACTTTATTGTGAAGCTTTTGATCCCCCGGTGGCGTTGCGGGCAACCAGTCCGGATCGACTAGCCCGAGGCCGTGACCGGTCTCGTGCGCGACTGTCGGGGCGATGTACTTTGCGAACTGCTCAGACGTCATCGGCACAGGGATGATGTCCTGATTGCCGCCGAGCATGCGATCATAATTGTTTTGTAGACTTTCCTGAAAGCCTTTGATGTAGATGGCCATGTCGCCGTATGAGCGCTCATTGCGCTTGCTGAACGCAGAGGCATCCCCGCGTCGGCCTTCGTGTGACGACTCGCCGACGATCAACATAGACTTGTGGCGACCTACCACCGTGTCGGTCATCACGATGCGCAGGTTCACATCAGACGGAAAGAACGCCATCGCCATCGCGGGGAGCTGGGCGAGCGCGGCCTCTGCCTCAGCAGACGTGCTTCCGGGATAGAGTGTGATCTGTTCAGCCCCGTTGGTTCCCAGCGCATAAACGGGTTGTTGAACGATGTCTTCCCCTCCGAAGAGCACGAGATTCACCACCTGCGGAATGTAAATCTTCCGCTCAACCATGTCCACGACGAGACTCTTATCTGAATTCCATAGACGCACAACGAATGTGTAAAAAGGAGGCGGCACGGGTTCGCCTGTTACAACGGCGGGCATGGCACGATTGAAAGAACCTTTCGGTCCGGTGAACACGTCCGGATGATCCGCCAAGGGTAACGATGTCTGCGCGATGCCGTCCCAGATAAAAATGGGATGATGCGGGAGCTGCATAGCATCGCCATAACGGTCAACGCCTGAAGTAGAGGTGTCCATGTCGATCCACGCGACATGCTGCCAACCCGCCGTCGTTTCGCGCATGACCTCGATCTCTAACCAGCCGGGGTCATTTTGATGAACACAGCCTGGCAACGTTACTGAAATGACGTTAGTCTCTCCGAGTTGCGGCGAGAAATTGGAAGTATAAGAATCGAGCGAGAAGCCTTCATGGCGGCAGAGCCGAACTTCTGCCGTATCCACTGCGCTAAATAGTTCATCCAGCTCCACTTCTGCCGTGATGATGATAGGTTCGTCTCCGTCGGGAATGCTCCCCACGAAGAGAGACGACGAGTCCCCCGTTAGCGGCGACATACTTCCGTGACTGACGCTCCACGTGACGTTCACAGAGTCAATGTTCACGGTGTTCGTGATGCTAAAAAGCCCAACCGTGACATCGCCTGCGTGAAAGAGCTTGGACTCAGGGACGACTTCAAAACGTTTTTCCAGAATTTGGATCCTCGGATAATCGCCATCCCCACTGTTCAGCGAGCGCATCTGCTTGGAGGCAATCGGATCGGAGAAGCGGGTGATGACCATAGCTTGCTCGACGACTTTCTGGGAAATATCGCCTTCTGTGGAGACGATGCAGGTTCCGATAGCGGTCTGTCCCGTCCTCGGTGCAAAGGAAATGCGCATACGGCTTTTCCACAGTTCTCCGGATGGCAGATCGGTTCCGTAGGGTGAGGACTGGAGATACAATTCGGCGTCCGTGCCGAACGGTAAGCGAATCTTGACGGAAGTGCCTGTAGTCGGAAGCATGAGGATGCTTATCCTATCCTCCCCACTCGTCCAGTTAAGCGTCGCGCTGCGTGTGGTGTAAACATCGACAAAAACGTCGAAATTAGAATCGGAAGCAACGGGAAGGATAGCCTGTTCGTAGGTGTCATCGAATCCGTTTCCGTTGGCATCATAAAAACTGCCGGAATACCCAATCTGCTCCCAGATGTCAGGCACACCGTTATTGTTCGTATCCGGCTCCACGGGAACGAAATCCTCAGCGGATATTGGATTCATGCCATTAGCAACCTCGAAAGCATCGCTGAAGCTGTCGCCATCTGTATCGGCTGTGCGAGGATCGGTCTGATTCCAGAATTCTTCAAGATCAGTCAGACCATCGCTGTCGCGGTCAAGGTCGGAGTCGTCCACAAGTTTTTTGCCGTGTGTCCACTTCTCCCAAAGGTCGGGAATGCCGTCTTCGTCCGTATCAGTGGGATCATCTTTCCAGGATTCCGGTAAGGATGAAGGTTGAAGGATGAGGGATGAGCTGTTCGGCAAAGCAACCGCAGCCGAATTCTCGGACAGCGGCACTGATGCCTGGGGTACGGACTGGTTTGTGCTTACACCGTCTTTGGTATACGACACCTTCGCGAGGAAGCCTAGACTTAACCCGATGCAGATGATTCCGATAGCCGACATCTTCCGCAACTGGGCAAAAAACTCCCTCACGGACGGAATCTTCACGAGGAAGATCACGCTTACAAGCGCCCAAATTAAAATTACCCATTCACCGTTCATAGAATGAACCTGATGGAGCATGGCGCGTCGATCACCGCGGCGTGGTCAACGGATTCTGCACATTCAACGACGGCACATGCGTAGGAGACGCTGTTTGTGGCAGAGTCCGGAAAGCCGAGAGGAGAGGAAACACCGTTATCGAAAAAGACTGTGCCACCCTCTTGGACGGCAAGACACCAGCCGTTCGTGGTAGTGTGTACAGAAGTCATGGCATTGCTACCGTCAACTGCATTCCACGTGGCAGTGTCCGCAGTAGCTTGAAAGCCGTCGGCGGTGAATTGTATAACCGCGTCACTTGCTGGAGTATAGACGACTCCCAACACAATTGCAGAAACCAGAAAGTGAAACACATTTCGCATCATCTGGACTCCTACGTTGACCGTTGCGTTTGAACACGTTTATGACCTGATCGCGTTTATACTTCTTTTGCGCTAACGCTGTCAATCATGAATTTTTTATCTTCGCAAAGCTCCCGATGCGTGGCAACGGGGTTGCCGTGCATCGGGAGCCCAGAGTTCAGGCTTGATTCCACGGAGTGGGTGAATTCCGCACTTGCCGTTTAAGGGTGTGCATGTTACGATTGGATTCAATTGATCTCCACAGGAAACAGGTAAAATCTCCAAGGGACTAACAGGTGGGGAGGAGGGTTTTAGAATTGGCAACATCGACATTAACCAAGGCAAAAAAGAGCAAAGCGGACGAGTTTTATACGCAACTGCCTGACATCGAGGCGGAGATGCGCCACTATAAAAACCAGTTCAAGGGCAAGTCTGTCCTCTGCAACTGCGACGATCCTTTCGAGAGCAATTTCTTCCGCTACTTCGCGCTGAACTTCAACTTCCTTGGCCTCAAAAAACTGGTTGCCACCTGTTACGCAGGCTCCACCGTAATGCAGACCGAGATGCCGCTGTTTGGGGTGTGGGGCGTTGCCGAAAGCGACGCAGCCGCAAAGACACCCTATAAAATTGAAATTACCGAAGTCCGCGACACGAACGCCGATGGCGCGATCGACCTCGTCGATGTGGCCCACCTCCTGAAAAACAAGAAGAACGCCCTCACGCTGCTAAAAGGCGACGGGGATTTTCGCTCACCGGAATGCGTGGCGTTGATGAAAACGGCGGACGTTGTCGTGACCAATCCTCCCTTCTCCCTCTTCCGCGAATATGTCGCCCTGCTCATGGAGTATGGCAAGAAGTTCGTTATCGTTGGAAGTAAAAACGCGATTACCTATTTAGGGGCTGCTGAAGAATGGGTCCAGCCGAATTCGCCTAATTTTCACCCCTTAATTTTTGATTTCCCGAAGGTTTGAAAACCTAGATGCCAGTTCATGCGGCCGCCGCGACGGGGCGCATGGTGGTACTTCTCCAGAAAAGCACGTTCCGCAATAGGCACAAAAGAAGACGAAGTGACCTTAGCCACCTCTTGAGGTTCATCACCGCCGCCACGGCATGCAAGACACTCAGCGTCGTCGTCTTCAGATGCGCCATAACTCGGTCGAGCGAATGGTTTCTCTTCGCTTCGCCGATCTT
>JBBQIY010000164.1:0-5267 GCA_038325415.1 Kiritimatiellia bacterium | reverse complement strand
GGCACGAATGTCGGCGGAAAGACGAAGCTTAGGGCGCCCATACCTGTCGGTATCTTTTCGTGCGAAATGTCGACCGATGCGCTGATCACCCGCCTCGTATGTTCCCGCGCACGCGTGTCGCTTCAAAACGTGATGTCGGGCTACGTGAACAAGCAAGAGGCCAACACAAAGATCACCCGTGCGGCCTCGGACTTTATGAATGCGCCGATCTATATTGATGATACGGGCGGTCTAGATGTGATCGACCTCCGTGCGCGAGCGCGCCGTATGAAGAAGAAGTTCGGAATCGGGCTTCTGATGATCGACTATTTGCAGTTGCTCAACAGCCGTGAATATGCGGCGCAAGGGCGTCAGCTTGAGACCTCTAGTATTTCCTCGAATATCAAGGCCATGGCCAAGGAGCTTAACATCCCTGTCCTTGTGCTCTCGCAGCTCTCGCGTGCGCCAGAGATGCGTGAGAAGGATGGCCGTCCGCGCATCTCCGACTTGCGCGACTCCGGTTCCATCGAGCAAGATGCCGACGTGGTCATGTTGCTGTGGCGCCCGAGTTACTACGACCGCAACAAGAATGCGACTGATAAGAATGCCACGGGTGAGGCTGATAATGCGGCCAAGCTGGATATCGGAAAGAACCGCAACGGTGCTGTTGGTGTAGCGCATCTGACGTTTGAGGCTGAATTCACGCAGTTCACGGACGCCTCCGGTCCTGGTCACGAAGACGAATAGTCGGCGACAAATATGGCCATGTGCAAAATCAATATAATTTGACTCAGCGAAAGGAGCCAACATGACTGCCCACGCCCCGTGGAATCCGATTGACTGTATAGATTTAAGGGTCTGTCCCCTAAATTAAGCTTGTTTTGTAGATTTAAGGGTCTGTCCCCTAAATTAAGCTTGTTTTGGGAGGTTGAAGTGTGGTAGTTTATAGACCGAACAGGGGAGGACATTATGAGAATGAGAAGGATGCTTGCAAAGAGCGAAGGGTATTACCACGTGATTAGCCGGATCGCAGGGCAGCAGTTTTTGATGAATGCTGAGGAAAAGAATGTGCTGTTGCGGCTGATGGCGAATGTGGCAGTTTTTTCGGGCGTTGAAGTTCTGACGTTTGCGTTGATGGATAACCACTTCCACCTTCTTGTTAAGGTTCCGAAAGCACACGAGGTTGATGATGTGGAGTTGGTTGAAAAAATGCGTGTGCTCTATGGTGACGCGAAGACGGATCGCATGCTAAACGAATGGGAGGCGTGGGATCGTAGGGGACTTACATTTAAGGCGATTGATGCCAAAGAAGCGTTGCGCCGACGTATGTTCGATCTTTCGCAGTTCTGTAAGACGCTAAAAGAAACATACTCGATGTCGTACAACCTTCGGCACAATCATGTTGGAACGATCTGGGGTTCGCGTTTCAAGAGCGTCCTGCTTTCGCCTGATTACAAGACCCTGATGACCGTGGGGGCGTACATTGATCTAAATCCGGTGCGAGCGGAGATCGTTGAAGAACCTGGCGAGTACCGCTGGTCAGGTTATGGTACGGCGATACGCGGCAACACCCTCTCCCGTAAAGGGCTACGTACGCTGGTTGCGACGGCGTATGCTCGTCGTGACGTATCCTATGAGATAGCTCTGGAGGCGTACACATCAGCAATCGATGGTTATATCGAGACGCTTGCACCAGAAGCGATGGCGGTTGATTCGAAGCCGTCCGAGGCCGGAGAGGACAAGTCGGAAATGAAAGAGAATCTCCAGAAGCCAGAGGAGGTTCGGGTATTTGTTAAAGAGAAGGTGGAGGCAGAGATACGGAAAGGCGTAAAGTTGTCGCTTTTCGAGATGCTGCGTTGCAAGGTTCGGTACTTCAGCCATGGTCTGGCGGTCGGGCCTGTATCGTTCGTCCGAAACGTTGCTGTGGCTTCGACGTCAACAAAAGATACGTCGAGGCCATGCGATTGTTGTGAAGATGTGGAGCTCTATAATGCTCGCTGGCTCCGCGGCGATGATAAAGTCAGCGTTCCGAAGGGTCGGGTGGCGTAAGGAGAATCAAGCATGGAAGAAAATTTTGAGATGGTTGCTGTCGCGACCACATCACAACCGATGCAAGCCACCATGATACAGGTCGAACTTGCATCTCAAGGGATTGATTCGCAGCTTTTTAGCGAATTAACTGTTGCTGCAAACCCGCTACTTTCAAATGCGATTGGGGGCGTTCGCGTTCATTCAGGTCTATAGGCCTGCCAGACGTGGGGGCTGCCATCGGGGATCTGTTCGGAGATGGTGGCAAAGTCGTCGGCCGCGAGCATGGCCTCGACGCGCGTGGTACGAAATTGGTGAGCAATGCCAGAGGCGGCGATGATCTGCACGGATTCGCGGATCGCCTCCGCATCGACCTCAATGCCTGCGAGCGTGCTGTACTTTGACCAGGGAGCCTTGATGTCCATGGCGATGAAATCGACAAGCTTTCGTTCCACACAATCGCGCACGACGGCGGGATTGGAGCCATTGGTGTCGAGCTTAACCGCTATGCCAGCGGCTTTGCAGGCGCTGAGGAAGTCGGGAAGATCGGCATGGAGCGTTGGCTCTCCGCCCGAGACGACGATGGCTTCAATGAGACCCTTTCTTACGCGTTCACCGACTTCGGCAAGCACCCAAGCAACTTCCACCGTCTCCGCGGTGGATTCGGTGGGTAGCAGATGTTTATTGTGGCACCAAGGGCAGCGGAAGTTGCACCCTTGTGTGAAGATCATCGAAGCGACCTTGCCCGGGTAGTCACAAAGACTTAGCGGGAGGTAAGCGGCGATGATCATTTGACCGCCATTTCCCCGACCTGATACGTCTTGCGCATCTTGAATTCGTGCTGCTTGCCGGCATTCCACTGGCGGATCGGACGGATGTAGCCGACGACGCGAGAATAAACCTCAGTGGTTTTGTTGCAGCGCGGGCATTCGTAGTGCTCGCCAGAAATATAGCCGTGATCCTCGCAGATGCTAAACGTTGGCGAGATGGTGAAGTAGGGGAGGCGAAAGTTTTTGCAGACCATCCGGACAAAGGCTTTGACCGATGCGGGGTTGCTGACGGCTTCGCCGGTAAAGACGTGGACGACGGTGCCGCCCGTATACTTGGTCTGAATCTCGTCTTGTAGCTCTAGCACCTTCAGGATATCGTTGCTGTACGAAACGGGAAGCTGCGTTGAGTTGGAGTAGAACGGCTCGCCGCCCTTCTCGTTTGCCGAGATGATGTCGGGATAGAGCTTTTTGTCAAGCTGGGCAAGGCGATACGTCGTTCCCTCGGCGGGGGTGGCCTCGAGGTTGTAGAGATTGCCTGTCTCCTCTTGGTAGTCGGCGAGGCGATCACGCATATAGTCCATGACCTTGATCGCGAAGGCGATGCCCTTTTCGGTCCCGATGTCTTCCCCGAAGAGGTTGAGGCAACCTTCATTGAGGCCTAGCAGACCGATGGTGGAGAAGTGGTTCTGCCAATAGATGCCGAAGCGCTCTTGAACTTGGCGGAGGTAAAATCTGGTGTACGGATACAGGTCTTCGGCGGTGAACTTCTCCAGGACCTTGCGTTTGATTTCAAGACTGTTGCGAGCGATGACCATGAGGTTGTCGAGGCGCCGAATAAATTCATCTTCGTCCTTGGCCAAGTACCCCAAGCGTGCCATGTTGATGGTGACAACGCCGATAGAGCCCGTTTGCGGGTTGGCTCCGAAGAGACCACCACCGCGGCGGTTAAGCTCGCGTTTGTCGAGGCGCAGGCGGCAGCACATTGAGCGCGCGTCGTCTGGATCCATCTCAGAATTCACGAAGTTTGCAAAATAGGGGATGCCGTATTTTGCGGTAACGGCCCAGAGCTTTTCGAGTCCAGGACGTTCCCAGTCAAAATCCTTCGAGATGTTGTAGGTCGGGATTGGGAAGGTGAAGACACGTCCCTTCGCATCGCCTTCGGTCATGACATCGAGGAAGGCGTTGTTGATGAGTAGCATTTCTTCCGCGAAATCTGCATACGTCTCGGGCATCAGATTGCCACCGATAATCACTGGCTCCTTGGCTAGGCTTGCCGGTGGATCGAGGTCCATGGTGATGTTCGTGAACGGCGTCTGGAAGCCAACGCGGGTGGGCACGTTGACGTTGAAGATGAATTCCTGAAGAGCTTGCTTGACTTCCTTATAGCTTAATTTGTCGTAGCGGACGAATGGCGCGAGCAGGGTGTCGAAGCTGGAGAACGCCTGTGCTCCCGCGGCTTCGCCCTGGAGTGTGTAGAAGAAGTTGACGATTTGTCCGAGCGCGGTTCGGAAATGCTTCGCGGGAAGGCTCTCGGCCTTTCCAGCGACGCCTTTGAAGCCGGAGCGGAGCAAGTCCTGCAGATCCCAGCCTACGCAATAGACGCTAAGCTGTCCTAGATCGTGGATATGGATGGCGCCGGAAGCGTGCGCCTCGCGGATTTCGGAAGGGTAGACCTTGTCGAGCCAGTAAGACTTGCTAACTTCGCTGGCGATATAGTTGTTCAGGCCCTGAAGGGAATAGCCCATGTTCGAATTTTCACGCACGCGCCAATCCGCTTTGCCGAGATACTCGTCCACCATGTCCACGCTTGCCGTGCTAATGATGTCGCGCAACCGGGCATGCTGGTCCCGGTAGATAATGTAGGCTTTCGCGGTGCGACGGTAGGGTGAGGTGAGGAGCACTTCTTCGACAATGTCTTGGACATTCTCGACGGACACGTCGATAGAATCTTGCAGGGTGTGGATGGTGGCGACGGCTTTCAACGTGAGCTTGCGCGCTTCTTCCTGTCTGAATTCGCCCGTGGCTTCGCCCGCCTTGCAAATGGCGCGGGCAATCTTTTCAGCATCGAATGGGACTGTGGCACCGTTGCGTTTGCGTATCGCCATAATTCGATGGTGATCTAAATCGTTGTTCATGACTGCTTTTCCATTATTTTAATTCAATATACAAAAAATATTCCGCTCGATTTGAAGTCATTATTCGAGCACAACGTTCGTTAACAACGCTGGAGAAATTGCACCTTTTCAGGTTAAATGTCAAGCCTGAAAACAATAAATTTTGTGTTCAGGCGCTAGTGATAGCGGACAAGTATCGTTAGGTACGCTATTTATATCGTTTCAACTAAAAATCGTCCTTGCGCTAGCGATGCGAACAGGGGATGCCTGTTTTGGCTTTTGGCGCGTTTGCGAAGTAGTTGTAAACAGCCGTCGTGGTATCGCCGCTGGCTCCGCAGACGATGTCAATTTCGGAGGTGGCAAGCGCCGCCTGTGT
>JBBQIY010000163.1:0-5285 GCA_038325415.1 Kiritimatiellia bacterium | reverse complement strand
TACAGGACACAACATTCTGATCGAACGTCACTCGCTCGCCGAAACGGCGAAACAATTTGACCTGAGCGAAGCGCAAGCAGCAGCATCGCTGGCTGCCAGCCGGGAGTTGTTGTTTGCGACTCGCGAGACTCGCTCGCGTCCGCATTGCGATGACAAGATCGTGACGGCGTGGAATGGCTTGATGATCTCGGCCTTTGCACGCGCTGCGCAAATTTTGGATGATCCCCGCTATGGCGTTGCGGCGACACGCGCCGCCAGCTTTGTTCGCGATAACCTTTACCGTAATAGTGATCGAACCTTACTGCGTAGCTATCGCGATGGCGCGAGCACGGTGGAAGGGTTTGCCGACGATTATGCGTTTCTGATTCAAGGGTTGTTGGATCTTTACGAAGCAACCTTTAAGCCGCAATGGGTTGAGTGGGCCGTGGCGCTCCAAGAGCGGCAGAATGAGCTGTTCTGGGATGACAAGGAGGGAGGCTATTTTAGCACGACCGATCAGGCGGTCGACATCCTGCTGCGATCCAAGGAAAGCTATGATGGAGCTGAGCCTGCGCCCAGTTCCGTTGCCGCCATTAACCTGATGCGTTTGTCGCAAATGCTTGATCGCGGCGATTGGCGTAAGCGTGTTGAAGAAACGCTGAACGCCTTCGCCTCGCAGCTTGAAAAAATACCGTCGGCCACGCCACAAATGCTGGTTGCTTTGGATTGGCTACGAACGCCATCGATGCAGATTGTCATTGCCGGAAAGCCTGCTGCGACAGACACACGAATCTTGTTACAGAAAGTAAATTCTCAGTTCATCCCCAACAAAATCGTGATCTTGGCTGATGGCGGTGCTGGACAGAAATACTTCGCCGAAAAGGTCGGTTTTATGAAAGACGTCGCACCGATTAATGGTCAGGCAACTGCACACGTTTGCGAAAACTTCGTCTGTCAGCTTCCGACTACAGACCCTGCCGTATTGGCTCGCATGCTTGTTGATCCAAAAATGTCAGCCGACGAGTAGATTTTGGTCGATTAGCATCTCGGGAAATCAGGATCAAGCCCGAACCCTGAACTCTCACCATTTTTGCTTTACACGGGTTACACGTATAACGTATGCTGTGTCGTGAGCGCACTTAAGATGACGTCAACACGATTGCTAACCATTTTTTTTAAACCCGAACAGGCAAATCCTGCCGACGTTCCCCTACTACGAAGGATTAAGGAGAGACCCATGATATCGAGAGATCAATTGCTGATATACCGTGATACGTATCGGAAGGGCTTGTTAGAAGACACGATCCCTTTTTGGTTGCCTCGGTCGGTCGACCACACGTATGGAGGGTTCCTAAACTCTTTTGATCGTACCGGTGCGCTGCTACAAACCGATAAATCTGTTTGGTTTCAAGGCCGCTTCACGTGGATGCTGGCGACGCTCTACAATACCGTAGAACCAAAAGAAGACTGGTTGTTATGGGCTAAACACGGCGTTGATTTTATCAATGCGCATTGCTTTGATACGGACGGTCGCATGTTCTTTTCGCTGACACAGGAAGGCAAACCGTTACGAAAACGGCGGTATATTTTTTCTGAAATTTTTGCCGTTATCGCCCTTGCCGCCTACGGTAATGCGTCAAACGACAATCAATACAAACAGCAGGCGCTTACGTTATTCAAGCAGGTGATTCGTCTTCTCGATACCCCGGGGCTGCTTGAATCCAAAACAGACCCGTGCGTGAGGCCGATGAAGGGATTGGCAATCCCGATGGTTCTCATTGTCACCGCACAAGAGCTACGTAAGGCCGTAAACGACCCAATCTGCAATCAAGTCATTGACCGTGCCATCGTAGAGATTGAACGTGACTTTTTAAAACCTGAGTTCAAGTGTGTGCTGGAGACCGTTGGACCGAATGGCGAGTTTTATGACAACTTCGATGGTCGCATGGTGAATCCCGGTCATTCGATCGAACTGGGTTGGTTTATTCTCGAAGAGGGTCGGTTGCGAAATAACGATCGACGCCTGATTGAACTTGGAACAAAAATTATCGACTGGTCTTACGATATTGGCTGGGACCGCGAGTACGGCGGCATGCTGTATTTCCGTGATGCTCGCTCGCAACCCCCTACGGAATACTGGCATGATATGAAATTCTGGTGGCCACAGAACGAAACGATTATTGCAACACTCCTCGCCTACCAACTGACACGCGACGAAAAATATGCGCGTTGGCATCAGTCCGCGCATGAGTGGGCTTATGCCCATTTCCCTGATTCGAAACATGGCGAATGGTATGGCTACCTGCACCGCGATGGCCGTATTTCAACAGATCTAAAAGGCAATATGTGGAAAGGCTTTTTCCATCTACCCCGGATGCAATGGTATTGTTGGCAGCGTCTTGACGAAATGCTAAAGGAAGATTAAGCAGCCGAAAGAGGCGAGGACTCGGCGGATCTTCGCCAGTAAGACTCGGAGTTACGCCCCGGTTGCTTTGCCGGTACTTTCACGGATGACGAGTTTGGGAGGCAAGAGAAATTCTCCTGTTGGCGTTTCGCTTTGAACGAGCAGGTCGATCGCACGTCGGGCGATTTCGTCGATAGGTTGTGCAAGGGTACTGAGGGCAGGTTGCATGTAGGCGCTGGCACGATCATCGTCGAATCCGAGCACGGAAATTTTTTCGGGCACCGAGATGTTCATCTCAGAAAGGCATTTTAAGGAGACCCATGCACCCGTGTCGGACACGGTGAAGATCGCGGTTGGTGGGTTGGAGGCTAGGAGGATTTCGTTCAACCGAGCTTTGGCATAAGCATCACGCCACATACCGCGGGGGCAGATCTCAACTTGTGATCCGCGAAGGTGTTTCGACTGCATAATGGTCTTGAATTCACCTACACGCACCTGAATATTGCCTTCAGTTATCGGTTCGTTTACCAGAAGAAGAATCCGATGATGACCCAGCGAGACAAGATGCTCCATGCCTTGTTGAATTCCGGCGGTATTGTCGACTCCAACGTACGCGTCACCGCATTGCTCCGCAAGTGTGTCCACATTCACCACACGGATTCCGCGTCTTGAGAGTTGCAGATACAGGGATCGTGCCGTGCTCTTATTAACACCCAGCAGGAGAACGCGCAACCGTGAAGGTTCCCCCTGAAATTGCTTCAGAATCTCTGTGCCATGGGTGCCCGTCATGGTGTGGTGAATTCGTATGCTCAGCTTGCGGCTTCCGCAGTCGTTGAGCAGCTTCTCGAGGATGCCCATCAAAAAAACGGAATTGCAACCGGGCATGATTACCCGAATCTCTGGTGCTTCAGATGATTTTTTGTGAACGAAGGTTCCGAGCGGAACCTTTCGGACGAGAAGCCCCTCTGCGGCGAGGTCGGTCAGCGCACGTCGAACTGTTCCTTGCGACACCTTGAGCTTCTCGATAATAACAGGTTCCGGATAGAACTTATCACCGTCTTCAAAGCTATTTAGGGCGAGATCGCGCAGGAATTCTCGCGTGCGCGCATGAAGCGGCATGCGTTCCGGATTGGTTGTCTCATGGCGAGCCAGCGCCTCGGGCGAAAGTTTTGATAAGTCACGAGCATTTTCATCGTCGCTGGTTGTTTTAATAGAAGTCATATCACCACGTGGAGGGGTTGAACTGTTTAGAAGCCGAGGGATGCACACATCGACAGTCCTTGAATCATGCGGTTAAAAAGCGGCTTTGTGAGACGATTCTCAAAGCACAATCAAAGGAATACTCTAAAGAATACTCTCGAAACAAATTCTAGTCAATATGAAATTGTATTAGCTCAACGTGCCGTTTTCACAACGGATAAGGCGCATTCGTTGAGTTTCTCGGGGATCTGGAACGATGCAGCCCCGCCGGAGTGCGTCATGCTTGTTTTCGCAACGTGTTGGCTCGTGACGACATCCAGCCACTGGACGCGATAGTTCCCCACTGGGAGGACAAGGGTAAAGGCGAACAGGGGCGCACCTTTAAAATAGGCGGCGTATTGGCGTCCCGCTTCGGCAAGCACTTGGCATCGCGCATTCTTGGGTAGTTCCTCGCGAATCGCATCGCGAGCTGGGTGCATCCTGATAAACTCGAATCCTGTGATGAAATCTTTGAGGAGCTTCATCTGCTTGCGGAACTCGGAGTTGCCTCCGCCTGGCTGTGTCGCAGGATATTGAAAGGATCCGTCTTCGTAACCGACGGCGAATGAATAGTCGAGGTTGTTGTAGAGCCCGCCGCCCGCGAGAATGAATTCCCACACCTCCATCCGATAATGATCGTCCGCTGTTCCCTTAAAACCGGTCTCGTTGTCGCCGATCACCTTGTCGAGTCCGTAGTTGATTTTAACGGCGTCGGGCGGGTTTGCGTAGTGAAAGTTGAAGACCGAAACGGCCGAGTGCGGATTTTCAATTTTGGACGAGCCGTTCGCGATGTTCTGCGTGATGAGATGGCGGTGGGGGTAATCCTTTTCTGTATCCACGATGACGTCGGCGATGTGGTGCTGCCAGTCCATCGTCACGCCTCCGAAATAAGGTTCGTTGCAGATCTCATAGCAGACGTTCTCGGCGTCGCGCAACTCGGAAACGATCTTGCGTACGAATATTTCTTGGATGGCGAGCAAGCCCCCGCTCCTGTCGAGCGTATGCACATCGTTTCGTCCGACGGCACCGACGTTATTGACGTTGTTTGCAGCGTTCATCGGACTCAGGTTCCATTGACCGTCGCCATACATCGGGCAGAACAGTGTCAGCTCCACGACGATTCCGCGACGATCCGCTTGTGCGACAAAGTCTTTCAGGCGTACAAAAAATGCCGCGTTCCATTTCGTCAGATCAAATCGGCCTGACGATGCCCCCGCGTGCCCAGAGAGAAATGAAGCGATCCCGCTTCGGTGCAAGCGTATTGGCGGCGATGTTGAAGGCATCGGGGGGCTCGATGTAGACCCCGCTGAATGTGCGGGTGAGGTTCAGTCCGTCCGCCGCGAGTGTGTCAAGATACTTGATGTGGTTGGGTCGGCTCGCTTTTGAGAACCCTCTCATTGCCCCGTTCCTGACGATGCGCACCAGCCTCCTTTTATCGTGGAATCTTTTATTCCTTTTGTAGAGCCATTGTACACGTGGCCATCTGCCCTTGTCAATGTTTTGGCTTGCCCTCGCGCAATTCGGGGTGGGATTCAATTTAGTTGAATCCCACCCAGAATACAGAAGTCAGGAGTCAGAATACAGCATTGATTCTCAACACGTTATGCACAGTTGCAAACTTCTTCCGTGGTGTCACGAGAACAGAGACATGAATTATTTCGCC
>JBBQIY010000162.1:0-5306 GCA_038325415.1 Kiritimatiellia bacterium | reverse complement strand
TTGTTTGCGCGTGATATCGCCGCCATATAGTTTGGCCGTGACGTCCTTTCGGAACGCACGGATGTCTTCACGAGCGATGATGGTGCGCCCGATCGCCGCCTGCACAGGAATCTTAAACATGTGGGGCGGAATGGAGTCGCGCAACGCGGCGCACATTTGCTTACCCCGTTCGACAGCGCGGTCTTTGTGGACCATGCAAGAGAACGCATCGACGATTTCGGAATTGAGCAGGATGTCCATTTTGACAATGGGGCTCGTCTGGTATCCGTAGTAGTCGTAGTCCATGGAGGCATAGCCGCGGGATACGCTCTTGAGCGTGTCGTTGAAGTCGATAAGGATTTCGTTAAGCGGCAAGATGCAGGTGAGGATGACACGTAAGCCATCGAGGCTGTCGGTTTTCTCCACAATGCCCCGGTGTTCCATGACGACGCGCATGATGTCGCCAATATACTCGGTCGGCGTAATCACCGTCGCCTTGATCATCGGCTCTTCAATATGGTCGATCATCATGGGGTCTGGCATTCGGGTGGGGTTATCGATTTCCTCAACGTGCTCATCGCGGTAGTGGATGCGGTAGACGACGGCGGGGTGGGTTGCGATGATGTCGCAGTCGTATTCGCGTCTCAGGCGTTCCTGAGTAATTTCCATGTGGAGAAGTCCGAGAAAGCCGCAACGGAAGCCGAATCCAAGGGCGACAGAGCTTTCAGGATGCCAGGAAAAGGCGGAGTCGTTGAGCTTGAGTTTTTCTAGACCCGACCGCACTTTTTCATATTCATCGGTGGAGATCGGGTAAAGCCCGCTGAACACCATCGGATGGATTTCTCGGAAGCCGGGAAGCGGTTCCTTGGCGGGATTGCTCTTGCTCGTAATCGTATCGCCAGAGCGGATGTCTTTGGGGTCTTTAATCGTTCCGATGATGTACCCCACCGTTCCCGTTGGCAGGGATGCAGCGGGCTTCATTTGCGGGGAGAAGATACCGACCTCTTTGACCTGAGTGGTAATGCCCGTACCCATGTACTCGATGTAGTCGCCGGTACTGACGGAGCCATCAACGATGCGTACGTACGCGATCACGCCGCGGTAGACGTCGTAGACGCTGTCGAAGATGATGGCGCGCAACGGTCCGTCGGGATGTTCGGACGAAGGGGGCGGAACCTTCTTGATGATCATCTCCATGAGTTCATCGACACCCTGCCCCGTCTTGGACGAGACCATTCCGCAATCGTCCATCGGAATCGCCAGCGCTTCCTCGACCTGATGCTTCACGCCTTCAATATCGGCGCTGGGCAGATCGATCTTGTTTAGCACAGGAATGATCTCGAGATCATTATCCATGGCCAAATAGGTGTTGGCGACTGTTTGGGCTTGGACACCCTGCGCCGCATCGATCAGGAGCAAGGCGGCTTCGCACGCGGCCATCGAGCGGGAGACCTCGTAGGAAAAGTCGACATGTCCCGGCGTATCAATCAGGTTGAGTAAATAGACCTCGCCATCTTTGGCGGTATAGCTCATGGAGACCGGGTGGGATTTGATCGTGATACCGCGCTCGCGTTCAAGATCCATGGAATCGAGAAGCTGGTCATGGAAGACACGCTCGTCGACCGACTGCGTGAGCTGCATGATACGGTCTGCCAGCGTGGATTTGCCGTGGTCGATGTGGGCGATGATGCAGAAGTTTCTAATTTTAGATAACATGGGGTATAATGGGGTTCGGCTTGATTACGGTCTGAAGGCCTCGGAAGCTAGTTTGCGGAACAGCGCAATCTCTGACTTCATATCCGACTTTGAAAAAAGGGCGGTTCCAGCGACGAAGGCATTGGCTCCGGCTTCTGCGCAGCAGGCCAGCGTATCACGGCTAATGCCGCCGTCGACCATGAGAATGAAATCTGGCTTTCCTACAGCATTCGCGGCATTGCGCAATTGCCGGATTTCAGCAAGCGGATCTGCCATGAACTTCTGTCCACCGTATCCCGGAAAAACCGTCATTTGCAGACATTCATCCACGAGGTGTACGTAGGGGAGGGCGGCCGTGTGGGGCGTCAGAGGATTGAGAACAATTCCGGGGTTAGCTCCTAGACGTTTGATCTCTTTGAGAACTTCGGCGATGATGCACGACGACTCAACATGTATTTGCACCGAATCAGCACCCGCCTCAACAAAGCGTTGAGCATAAAGGTCGGGGCGGTTGAGCATGAGATGCACATTGAGGGGGAGGGATGTCGTCTTTTTGGCAAGTGCGACGATATTGGGGCCGAAGCTCAGATTGGGTACAAAAGCACCGTCCATGATATCGAGATGGAGCATATCGGCACCCGAGTCTTCGGCACGCTTGATTTCATCGGCCAAATGACCGAGGTCGGCAGCAAGAAGCGAGGGAAGAATGACGGTTTTCATAAGGTCGACTATGATGCCATAAATAGGTGATAAAAGCAATAAATCGATTCTGAGCATTCGGAAGTTCTGGACGAAACTCGGGCTGAAATGCTATCTTTCCCATGTGCTTCTCTTTTATGTTGTGTCATAACACGTTGCAAGGAGAATGAGAAATGGAACTGTATGCTATTCTAGCCTTTTTGGGCGTACTCGCGCTCCCCATTATGGTGATTGTCGTTTTGTGTCGCCTCGGACGTATCCTCCGGCGACTTGATGATCTGGAATCCCTTGTCTGTGAGCAGTCTCGCTTCTTTTCACCACGCGTCCCTTCCCTGCCTGTTCCGACACCGTCCGCTGCCGTTCCCCTTAGCGTGCCACTTCCACCGCCTATTCCGGCATCGGCTGCCGCCGTTTCCCTTGTCGTTCCACCTTTAACGCCGCCAGCACCGACGCCCGTTTGTCCGCCAGCATTGCCCCCAGTTTCGTCACCGCAACTCTCGCCCATTATCCGCAGGCTCGAAGCGGAATCTCACGTGGTCGAGTTCGTATCAGATGGTGACACGCTTGCCACACGTCTGCTCCAGAAGGCATGGAACTGGTTTGTCGTTGGTGAGGAGTTTCGTCGCGCCGATGTCTCTGCCGAATCTGCAATCGCCGCAGTTTGGCTGATTCGCGTCGGTATCGTGTTCGTCGTCTGCGTTGTCGGGTTCGGTCTTCAGCTCTCGATCAAGCGGGGGCTGCTTGGACCCGAAGGGCGAGTTGCTTTGTCGCTCCTCTGCGGCAGCGCTTTCCTCGCGGGTGGCAATTGGCTGATTCTTCGCAAACGGTATGCTTTGATGGGTCAAGGTTTTTTGGGCGGCGGGCTCGCCATGCTTTACTTTGCCTTCTTCTCAGCCCATGTCCTTTTCCATCTGATCGCGGTTCTTCCGACCTTCGGTTTGATGATTGTGGTGACGGCTGTGGCGGTTGTTTTGGCGCTTCGGCATCAATCACTTTCCATTGCTGTACTGGGCGCTATCGGCGGTTTTACCACGCCCGTGATGTTGCAATCCGAGCAACCGAATTTGACCGTCCTGATGGCCTACTTGGTCGTCTTAGGCTTTGGAATGGCGGCAGTCGCCATCTATCGCCAATGGCCGTTGCTGGTCTGGCTGAGCCTTCTTTTCTCCACCGCCATCGTGGCTGGAGCGTTGGGCGTCTCGGTATGGGAAGCCGATCTCTGGCCGATCGCGTTGGGCGGCGTGACGCTTCTCTTCGTGCTCTACTCGACGGCGATCTTCGGTTATGCCGTGCGCCACAAAATTGAAGCCACCGCGCTTGAAGCGGGCGGACTGTTTGTTAATGCGCTTTTCTTCCTCGGCGAAAGCTGGCTGATTTTCGATAAAATTTCGTGGACACGGTCCGGCATGGCCATTCTGACCTTGGCTCTTGCGCTTTTTTATATCGTCCATATCCATTTTTTCTTCTCTCGAAAAATGCACGACCGTACGTTGTTGACCGTCTTTGCTGCCTTGGCCGCTGCTGCGTTAGCCCTGACCTTGCCGTGCCTGTTCAGCGAGCAAGCACTGACAGCCTCATGGGCTATTCTGGCCACGGCGCTACTCTGGGTTTCCTGCCGCCTGCTCAGTCGTATCGTTTTTGGCGGTGCGTTGCTGCTTTACATGATCGCAGGGTTGCGTGCGCTGGGCGAGTTTTTGGAAAGCGCCTTTCATTTCACCGCTCAGGTACGCCCTGAGACGTATCTGAACGGACTAACCGACCGGCTGATTGCCTTGGGCATCCCAGTTCTGTGTACCTTTGTCGCACTGGCCATCCTGCGTCGCCGGCCCAAACCCGCGGCCAATCTGCCAGAAAATGTCGAGCCTCTGCCTCTCATGCCGAACCTTCCGGTCGTCTTCACCATGCTGGCACTCGCTGGTGCATTCGTCTATCTGACGCTCGAAGCCAAGCTTTGCTTTGGAGCTTATTTGCCCGATTTCTCCCGAGTCATGGTGACCTTAATTTGGGCGGCCTTCCTCTGGTACCTCTTCACGCTCAAGGCGCGTACGAATAACTCCATGCTTGCTACGCTTTGCGTGATCGGGCTGGTCTTCCTTGCAGGCAAGTGGCTTCTGTTCGACATGCTAGCCTACGATCCTCTTGCGATCGGCGCTTGGCACTACCGCAGCGGCATGGGTTTTGAGCATTGGGCTTCACGGTTGTTGAACATAATGGCACTTTTAGGAGGCCTCGCCTTCATACACTGTTTGACGCAGCCGACCGCGAGCGAAACGCAGCGCTTGCCCTTCCGGCCCATGATGACGGCCATTGCAATCGGATCCGGGTTCTTTTACCTAACCTTTGAGGCCGCTACTTTCTTCCACGCTTTTGTGCCTGCTTTTGAGGATGGTGCTATTAGCCTCTTCTGGGGTCTCTATGCGTTGGCACTCTTGTGGGTCGGTATGCGGATCGACCTGCGACCTCTCCGTTTGACCGGCCTTGCCCTTTTCGCTGTCGCAGACATCAAAGTGGTCTTTGTCGATTTAGTGGGTCTCGACATCGTCTGGCGTCTTCTTGCTTTCGGCGTTCTTGGCGTCGCGATGCTATTGGCGGCTTTTGCTTATCTCAAAAAAAACGGACAGAGAAAACGAGATGAACCGATTTAACGCGATTCGTGTCAATCCCTCAAACCTTATGATAAATTCTACAACACGCGATGCCTCTTTCTCGCATTTCGCCTGTTTTCTGCGGATGCAAAACGGCGTAAGTTTAAAATGCATGGCCAGCCTCGTCTTATCCGGTCTGGCTCCGTTGGTATTCGCGGCCGATACGCAGTGGCCGATCGACTCGCCGGTGCTGATGCGCGATGAGCTGATCGCCGTTGCATTGCCAACGCCGCTTTTCGCGAACGGACAAGCCGATGCGACGACCCTGCGCGTACACGACGAGCAGGG
>JBBQIY010000161.1:0-5346 GCA_038325415.1 Kiritimatiellia bacterium | reverse complement strand
TGGGTACCGACTTCGATGCCCTCCAGTTGCCGTCGGATTCATCAGAATCGCAGCGCATGATCTCGCGTTATGTTGAGGAAAACGGATGGGTCGGCCTTCCCGCTGTTCTCGGTGTTCCGGCAGAGATCGTCTATCTGAGCCTTCTAACCCCGCCGACGGATACACGCCAATCGTGCAAGGCGACCATTCGTGATCATTTGGAGCGGCTCCAGTCTTTGTCGGGTAGCGACACGGTTTCTGACGTCTTTCCTTTGAAAGTGCATGGTAGGCCTAGGCAGATGTTGGTTGGTGTGGCCCGGCAGGATGCCGTGCGTGCGCTCATTGAACCTCTGCAGACGGCCGGGGTGCGAATCGTGGCCGCTATTCCTGTGTCGCTCGCGTTCCTCAACCTCGCTATCGAGCAGACGTCGCGAAGTGCGCGATTGGTGATACTGTGTCCGGTGTCGGACACGGGGATGGAGGTGCTGGTTAGCGTGGGTGGAGCACTCTGCGGCGTGTGGCGGCTCCCGCTCAACCTTTCGCATCATCCTGAGGCAGAAGCGCCGCTACAAGTTTTTGCTAGTGAGCTTGAAAGCGTTTGGCGTGACCCTTCGGTGAGTGAATCGGATGTTCCAGAGGTGATCTGGTGCGGTGAAGCCCCTTTGACCGAATCCGTGAGCGACGCTCTGGCGAAAGTGCTAGGCGCTCGTCCGGTTGTGCTGGCGGAATGGATTTTACAATCTCATCAGTCCCACACTCCGAACACGCTTGTTCATGCGCTGGCACAACAGGCGATGCATCCAATGGGACTCCGCTTGAACTTGCTGCCCTTCCCGGAGCGAGAGCGTATGGCCCGTCGAGCACTACTTCCCTACTGGGCGGCTGCGGCGATGCTGTTCGCTGCATTTTCAGTTTCCTTGTCGCTTTATGAAATCCGCCGTACCGAGGATGTTCGAGCGCGTTTAGAAATCACCCAGTTGCAATGGGATGAGTTACAGAAATTGCAGGCGGTTGAAAAGACGTTGCTCGAGCGCAATGCGTCGCTCTCTGAGCAAGTCGCCGCCTTGCGCAATTCTGCGATCAGTCCCTTGCTCACTCGCGATATATTAATTGCCATCGCTCAGGCCAAGCAGCCCGACGACTGGATTGTGCGCATTGCCGATGCACCCAGTTATTTTTCAGACCCTTCCGTGCCAGCTCCTGGGGAACCGCAAAGCGCCGCGCCTGCTCCCTTCACGTTCGATCCATATTTGATCATTGTAGAAGGGTACACGCTGGGCGTCGACCTTTCCTCTGTGCGCACATTCATCGAAACCTTGCGCAAGCATCCACGCTTCGTTGAAGTTGACCTGCTGGGAGACGACCTCGTTGCACCAGCCCGCGCTTACGATGTCTTACACCTGATTCCGCGTATTCACCGTTTTGTCATGAAGGTTCGTATCCGTGAACCCTAACTTCCACACGACGCCATCAAAATTCATCTCCGCTTGGTACCCATTTCTGGCCGTTGCCTCATGGGTTGCCGTTGCGCTGGGTCTCGCTTTGTTGTTTGGAGTTTGGCTGCCGCGCCGAACCAACTTCAAGGCTTTAAAAAAACAGGCTAACGTGGTTTCGGCTCAGCTTACCGAAGCGTCTCGTTATTGTTCGGTTACGGAGATGCAGCGTCACATTGCTCAGGAACAGGCGGCCGAATCCCAGCTTCATGTAGAAATGGCTTACTGGATCGAACGCCGCAATACTTTTTCCTGTTCGCTTGACACGCCTCCGCTCCCCACGCATCAAGACGAGGGTCGCATCGACTTCAAAATCGCGTTGTTCAATGCCCGTACCAATCTGCTAGCGCTTGCGGTAAGCAAAAATGCCCGTATTCCGCTGACCCTCGGCATTGATGAGACGCTCAGTGCCAGCACCCGGGTTGAAACGGCACGGAGTCAGCTCTCCGCCACCGTACGCCTGGTGCAACGGGTTCTCGAAACTGGCATCCAAGTGATCGACCGCATTCAGCCACTGACCCCGCGTATGAAAACACTTCAAAACGATACGTTCAGCCGACTGCGCGAATACCCCATCGCCCTTGACGTGCAGGGCTCGTTCGAACAATGTATGGAGCTACTATCCCTGCTTGCAGATTCCGATAATGGTTATGCCCTTCAGCATCTTTCACTTGAGAAGACCGCGAATCAGATCGACAACACGACCTTGTCGCTTCGGCTCGTCGTTACGGCCGGCCGCCCGCTCCCGCCACAGCCGCCGAGTCGTCCAGATTCGGGAGAGGATAGTACGGATCCGCTTCCCGATAGTGGGTCTCAACGACGGGTCAACGCTAAAGGCAGAGCGCTGGCCAGTGGCGGGGGAGGGTTCGCTATACTCACCCATCTCTCAATGGCGGAGAATCAACGATGACATCTCGCCTTACATCTTGGCTTTTTAGTCGAAACCCACGCATTCTGCTCATCGCGCTGGCGTCGCTTTGGATTGCTCAGATGGCCTTTTGGGCAATCTGGGAGTGGCAACGTGAAGCGGCATCTGTTATGACCCTGTCCCACGATTCTGGATCGACGCAGTCGGTTTCGTCCGTTGAAGCCACGCCTTCGAATGTGCCCCCACAGACAATTCCCGACAGTCCCTTTTTGTCAGGAAATTCCGAAGTACTCAGCCGTTATTTTGACTATGCAAATACGCGTTCGGACGCCCTGTCTGCTTATCTGGAATCAGATTCACCCGTTTCGGTTTCAGCCTCTGACTCGCCTGCGTCTCCCGGTCTATTGCCTTCGGTTCTGGTGGAGACGAACTCGATCGATTTAGCCACTACGCTACGTTATCGGGGCTTTTTGCAGACCGCTAAGGGTGTGCGAATTGCCTTCATTGAAGACTCGGAATCCGCCTCAACGCACCGACTCCGCGTGGGTGAGCGTTTTAAAGAGTGGACGTTGCAGTCCATCAAGCGCGATGAATTGGTTTTTGTTTCTGATCAAGACGTGGATCTGACAATTTTGCGACAGAAGCCGGAAGCTCCGACGGTCAGTCAAGAAAGCGATACCGATCCCACGTTGGCGGTTGTTCCAGGCGAAACCGCACCGCAATCAGAAACGAATTCTGCTCCGGCTCAGGAGGCACTGCAACCATGAACCTGCGATCTTTTTCCGGAGTTATGCCACAATCGGAGAGTGCCTCGAATCAGAAGTTGGGATTGCCTTCCGAAGCTATTGCAGAGACTTTTTGTGAGCAACTCGCTCTCCATCACGGGGTGTTAAAAGACAAAATCGAGGAGTTGAGGCATCGCGCGAAGTGGCTCGACGAACCGATTGACCAACTGGCACTTCGCGAGGGCTTGTTGTCTGAGACGGACTTGCGCGACCTGCTTTCCACGATTGGGGGCGTGAAAACCGTTTCTCTCGTGCAGACGCGCATCGCGCCCGATGCGGTCGAACGCGTACCCGCCACGGCGGTCAACCGATGCCGCATGATGCCGATCCAGATTCGCGATGAGCGAATGATTCTCGCGAGCGACCGCCTGATCGAACATAGCGAAACCGAGCAGTTGCGCATTCTGTTGGGTACGGTGATCGAATGGGTTTTGTGTACCTCGCATGAGCTGACAGAGTGCATCAAGCATTACTATGGCGTAGGGCTGAAAAGTTTTCTGGATGTCGATGCGCAGAAACGTAGGATCGATGATGCGGAGAGCGGAGGCGAGCCTACGCCCGGCATGTCGGGATTCGTAGAGCAACTCCTCGACGAAGCGATTCAGGCTAATGCCACCGATGTTCATTTTGAGCCTCGTGAGGAGGGCTTACGAGTTCGCTATCGGATCGATGGCATCCTTTACCCCGTAACTCTTCCGATCGGAGTAGAACGATTCCAGCGTGCGATCGTTTCGAGCATCAAGGTCATGGCGCAGCTCAACATCGCCGAGCGTCGGCTGCCTCAAGACGGTCGATTCACCCGCGCGCTCAGATCCAACGCTTATGACATTCGCGTTTCCGTTTTGCCGGCCCGACATGGCGAGACCATCAACCTGCGCATTCTGAATCGTCAGTCTACATTTCTGGATCTCGATATGCTGGGGCTCAGCATCCAGCAACGAGTTGAAATGGACAACCTGATCGGGCTGGAGCATGGTCTTGTCCTGTTCACGGGGCCCACGGGGAGCGGTAAGACCACCAGCCTCTACGCCGCCCTCGCTCGCTTGAACACCGAGGAACGAAAAATTGTGACCCTTGAAGATCCCGTGGAATATGATCTTGCAGGGATTACGCAGATGCAGGTGCAACCCGAAATCGGGTTCACCTTTCCTACAGGACTCCGCTCCATTCTCCGGCACGATCCCGACGTAATTTTGATCGGGGAAATTAGAGATGCGGAGACTGCCAGCATCGCCGTTGGTTCGGCACTGACTGGACATCTCGTGCTCAGTACGCTGCACACGCAAGATGCGGCGGGTGCCGTGGTGCGATTGATGGACATGGGGGTTGAACCCTATCTCGTGGCTTCCAGCGTTCAGGGCATGATTGCCCAACGGCTTCTGCGCCGTATTTGCCCGAACTGTCGCGAATCCTACCGCGAGGATCCGCGAGTCGAGGCCGAGGCGCGTGGCCTCTTTCCCGATGTTGGCGAGGAATTGCATTTTTACCGTGGGCGTGGCTGTCCGGAATGCCAGTTCATCGGCTATACTGGGCGGCAAGCCGTTTTCGAAGTTTTCCTCATGAATGACGACCTGCGCCATCTCGTTGTAGAACGCGCCTCTCCTGCGGCGCTCACTCAGCGAGCACTTGCCATGGGGCTTTCGCCCTTGCGCCACAATGCGTGGGTATGCGCACTCGATGGCACGACCACGGTGGGCGATGTCCTGCGCATGACTCGGCGTCCAGCTTTCCATCCCAATGCTCAACGTGAGCTTCCGACTTTTTAGTCCAGAAATGGAGTAGTCAGTAGGGTGTAGGAGTAGTTCTTTGTGTCCCTTCGCCCCACGCACAGACCTCCCGAGGGAGAGAGGAAGGACGCAGGGGATGGACAAGCATCTGCTCGTCCACCATAGGGCAAGCGACGCTTGCCCCTCCCAGCATCCGCACACTGGGACATTTATGTAATCTTGAAAACAAATTCAAGATTATGGTGAAGGCGTGAAACACCCAGATGTCTGGAAAGATCAGCCCTCCGTTCGCAGGCCGAATATACGAAGTCCAGAATGCGCTCAACCCGTTCAAGTTCTTGACAGGGGCGCCAGGGTGGGATTCAATTTAGTTGAATCCCACCCAGAACCCAGAAGTCAGGAGTCAGAATACAGCATTGATTCTCAACATGTTATGGACAATTTTATCATTTTTTGTGGTGTTGCAAGAGCAGGGACATGAATTATTTCGTCCA
>JBBQIY010000160.1:0-5348 GCA_038325415.1 Kiritimatiellia bacterium | reverse complement strand
GATCGGTGCTCTGAATGCCGACCTCGGCTTCGGCGATGCCGGCCAGCGCGAGGCGTCGAGCTTGATCATCCGTGAGCGTATCGGCGCGTATTTCGACAAAGAAAGAGAGCTTGCGGTCCTGATTTTCGCGGATCATGACGTTGAGGACATCATCGAAGCGCGGATGCGCATTGAAGGTCGGGTCGAGAAGCCGGATTTCCGTGGCACCGCGTTCGCGCAAAATGCGGATGCGGGTTGCAACGTCTTCTGCAGGGAGGCATGATATGGTGGTGCGCCGGATGTTGTAGCAGCAGAATGCGCAATGCATCGGACATCCGCGACTTGTCTCCAGATACGCCATGCCAAACGCATCGGGCCGGTTAATCGAGTGATCTGCATCGGGGAGCAACTCGCGGAGCGGACGACTGGTACGCTTCTGGGAGCCTTCGACGTGCCGGCCATTGTTGGTGCGCCATGTGACGCCATGGAAATCGGGGCTTTCGCCTGTACGGAAAAAAGCGAGGATTTCTGGGAAGACGGTTTCGCCTTCGCCAACGACAAAGATATCAACGACAGAGGTGGATTTCTCGGGCGGTAGAAGTGGGTGTTTGGAGGCAACATCTGGACCTCCGATGACGGTTCTGATCGTGGGAAAGCGTCTCTTCAGTCGTGCAAGCAGATGGAGGGTGCGTTCGATATTCCAGAGGTAGCAGGTGGCGGCAACGACTTCAGGGTTGAGCTTGCTGATGCAATCGATGAAGGCGGTATCGCCAGCGGTGTCCTGTTCGTCTGGGGTTTCAATGATGTCCCAGTAGTGTGATTCCGGTGATCGTTCGAGCGAAGCACGAAGGCAGGCGGCGGCAGGCATCAGGTTCTCCCCGGGCGAGGTGATATCGGGGTCGAGTCGGGGAAGCTGAAGAAAGAGGAGCCGCATAGTTTAGTAGCTAGAATGCTCCGTTGACGAGGTCAACGAAGAAGGCATGCACGAAACTGGCGAGATAGTAGATGATCAGCGGAGTAAGGTCGAACATACCAATTACGAGCGGCTTTTTTGTGAAAATTCGTGAAAAGGCACTGAGCCATTCGTTCGCCATACCCATGATGGGAAGTTTGCCGGTGACGAGTCCGCCGATGGAGATAATGACGAGAGCCACGATTGCGGATTTAAAGAGAAGTAAGATATCGACGATGGAGAGGAGCCCAAATTGTAACGCCAAGAGGGGTTTGTCGGCAATTGTCGGTATTATCGCCATGCTGCCCGATTCTGTGAGTCCTACTGATCCTGCAGACGCCATGGACATCAACGACGTTGAAACGAGTAGGCAGACGGCCGTCGCGATGGCGGAGTATTCGAGCTTGGGAATGGACAAGGGGAAACAGACGGTGTCGAGACACTCGACGACAGCGTTTTTAGACCATTTCCCGAAGCGTAGCATCATCAAGATGCGGATGACATTGATCTGGCAGATGATCAGAACAAACGTCATCAGGCTGAAGAGTGCAGATGCTGGGAGCGACTTTAAATTGGCCAGCAACACATGGCTGTTGCCACCCATCTTAAAGAACAGGGCCTTATTGGTTGCCTTTGCGAATGCACAGTGGAGAAGAATAGCGAAGACAAACAGAATGGCGGCTGCGACCCAATCGGGGCATTTGGGTGCGATGGACTGGACAAAGGTGACGGGCTTGAAGAGAAGCGTACGTGCGCGGTTGACGTAGAGGTTGAAGAAAACATCTTTGTTGAAGCAGGATGCAATGTAGATCCAGAGCAGGATCTGTGCGGCGAGAAAAACCCAGAAGAGTAATGGTTGATTGGTCATGCGTTTTAGTCCGTTTTTTCTGTTTCTTGTCGAGGTTGACGGAAGTCTCGGCCGGTGGAATCCTGAGAGACGACTTGGCCGTCGGGGGGAAGTTCAGAACGGGTATGGCCACATTCGGCAAGGACGGCATCCAACGTTTTGAAGTGGCATTTCGCGGTATCGATGAGAACGGCCAGGCCTTTGGCTTCGACCAGTTTCTTTGCGGCCTCGCGCACTTGCGGCGATGCGCCTTTCGGGAAGGGTTGCCCGTATTGCTTCTCTAGCGCTTGAAGGCTCAGCAGAAATCCTTCGCGAGCCAGAATTGAAGCGGCAGCTACGGCGATGTCTTCTTCAGCGCGGTGGCGTTGCACCAGCTCGATGTTTCGGCCTTTTTGCATCAGCGCCCGTTGTACGGACTCCTTGTTGCCGAATTGGTCGGAAATCGCCATGGGACATGAGGGAATCGTGCCGAGAAGGTTTTCGATGCACCGGGCATGCCCCCACGAGAGGAGGCGGTTCACGCTGTGCATTTTGGCGTAGAGTTTATTGTAGGTCGCGTTGCCAACGCGAACGACCGTGTAGCGGTTGGGGCCAAGAATGGCTCGGATTTTAGCTGCAATAAAGAGTGCCTTCTTGTCTGTGGAGATGGCCTTGCTGTCCTTGACTCCGGCTTCCTTAAGCTGCTTCGCCAGTTCCTCGTTGCAATAGGCGGCTGAGATGACAAGGGGACCGAAGAAGTCGCCTTTTCCGCTTTCGTCAATGCCCATGTGGGGAGAGGCCGCTTCTGGGGAGAGAACTTCTTCGTATCCGACGACAACCTTTTGAAGCACCATCGGCTCCATGATATTGACAACGAACTCCTCGGCTCCGCCGCCTTGGATCAGGCATTTCCCAGAGGTGTAGAGATTGACGTTGCACTTCCAAGAAACAGCATTGACCGCAATTTTGGTGTAGGGAACCGTAATTGGCTTGTAGTTGCCCGTGCTAAGAAGCCCGTAGAGCATCTCCTGTTGCGCGGTGTCGAGTTTGAAAGTGAATGAGGTTTTGGGTGGCATGACAGTGGATTATATCAGAATGAAGGGGTGATGTTAACCATGGAATGACATAACATGATTTTGCGTAGGACACGCCAGAACGCGGCCTTCGGAAATAAGCGGTGGGCTGGCCAAGCGATGGTTCTGTCTGAAAAGAGCAGCTAGCACTCTTCCCAAAAATTTGCAAATTTCTTACCGCTGGACTACGACGGTCGCATTATTATATAGTTTTCGATTATTCAACGACCGGTCTCCAAAATGCTAACATCCGATTTCAACTACCAACTCCCAGAAGAACTTATCGCGCAGGTGCCGCTACCGCAGCGCGGCATCTCGAGAATGCTGGTCTTGCACCGCGATACAGGCCAGATCGAGCATCGGCATATCGCCGACATTCTGGACTATCTCGCACCGGGCGATCTGATGATCTTGAACGACACGCGCGTTTTTTCCGCACGGGCGTTCGGAAATTGGAGCGATACCCCGGGCAAGGTTGAGATTCTTCTCGTCGAGCCTTCGCTTGCACACCCAAATGCTTGGTCGGCTCTGTGTCGCAGTTCGAGATCAGCAAAGGTGGGTCTCGTAATGATTTTGGCCGATGGTAAGATTCGTGCGGAGGTCGTCGGACGAAGCGATGATGGTCGCATTGACCTAAAGATCGACTGCACAGGAGATCTCTTCCAGGTTTTAGAAGAACATGGCGTTCCGCCCGTTCCACCGTATATCCACCGTAGCGCACACGATTCGCGGGTTGAGGTGGACAAGGCGCGTTACCAGACCGTTTATGCGCGCGAAACGGGTGCCGTTGCTGCGCCAACGGCGGGTCTACATTTTTCGGAGGAGTTGCTCGGAAGGGTCAGGAGCCAAGGCGTTGAAACGGCCTTTGTGACCTTGCATGTGGGACCAGGGACGTTTCGTCCGGTTAAGGTTGATGTGATCGAGGAGCACGTCATGGATGCAGAGCGGTTTGAAATCTCTGAATCGACGGCGCAGGCTATCGA
Organism: Kiritimatiellia bacterium; assembly: GCA_038325415.1. Classification (GTDB taxonomy): domain Bacteria; phylum Verrucomicrobiota; class Kiritimatiellia; order RFP12; family UBA3636; genus JBBQIY01. The sequence continues at coordinate 1,535 of JBBQIY010000160.1, read as the reverse complement.
CAAGGTTAAGGCCGCTGGAAAGCGCTTGTTTGCCGTGGGAAGCACGAGCGTACGAACACTTGAAACCTGCGCCAACGCGGACGGCTCTGTAAATGCCGGGCAGGGCAGGAGCTCGATCTTCATCTACCCGCCCTACCAGTTTAAGACCGTCGATGCCATGCTCACCAACTTTCACTTGCCGTGCTCGACGCTCCTCATGATGGTGTGCGCGCTTGCTGGTCAGGAACTTGTGTTCAAAGCGTATCGCGAGGCCATTCAAGAGAAGTACCGCTTCTACAGCTATGGCGATTGCATGTTGATTTTGTAGTCGCGGCGTCCCCGTCTGTTTCTCCTCTGTGCTCTCGCCGCTCTCGGTGGTTAAAACTCAGGTAACGAAAAGAGAACGTAGATTCAGAGAATTATTCCGAGTCTACCGCCTCGGTGTTACGATATAAGAAGTCGCAGAGAGAAGGGTCAGAAGTGAATAACACTAACTTAAGTGCCGTTCCGATCTTAATCCTAATCCTAATCGTAATCCGTTTCATCAGAGCGATTACGAGTACGATTAGGATTACCGCTAAATCACTAAGTAAGCACCATTCGGATTAGACATCAAAATTCACTATGTCCAACAGCCAAGACTCAAATCCAATCTCCAAGAGGGAAGAAGGTTTTAGGTTTTAGGTGTTAGTCAATCCCTTTCGGCTTCAAGTGCGAAGCTACTAGTGCCTATGGCGTGTCGGGCGTTCGCATTTCGGGCAGTAGCTTCTGTTTCCAACCGGGAGACAACGGATTCGCCGATAACACGCCTTTATTAGGTAGAAATAGTATCGATTCCGTTGTAGACAACCACGCCGTCGTGACAGTTTTGAAACGTGGATCGAAAAAAGGTAATGCCGTCTAGATGTAAAGTACTACTTTCGATCTAGACGCAGTTTAGCCTTGTCTACGAAAAGGGACAGATTTCTGAAATCACAAAGGAACACAAAAAGACAGAAAGAGAAGGTAATAACATGGATGTACAAGATGTACAGGATAGCCAGAGGAATTTATCCTGTTTATCTTGCACATCCAGGTTAAAAATTCTCACGCGCTGGCGCGAAAATTAAGTAGGAATAGTGGGAACGCCGAGGCGGTAGACTCGGGAAAATTCTCTGAATCTACATTTGTTTTTCGCCACCAGAGTTTAACCACCGAGGACACCGAGGCCACAGAAATTAGGGATGCAAAGTTCACATGAAAACACGATAATTTCATGTGGTTAGCTACCGGCGGGAAGGCTTTCCAGGCATCTCGGTGCTTCCTGCCTTCGCCGTAATCTTGAATAATTTTCAAGATTACGGTGGATGAGAAAACGAAAAGGTTTTGACAACTTGACGCTTTGGCGCAGCTTAAAAGCGGCGCTTACCCCGCCTCAACCCACAGCCAAGTCAATATTGTAATCCTGAACATTTGCTGACAAGATTACAAGAAAGCGGGCGCGATGGTTTGTGATTTGTAATTGTAATTGGTAATTTTTACACTCACGATTCCTCCTTGCGTGTTAGAAGGCATCA
>JBBQIY010000159.1:0-5380 GCA_038325415.1 Kiritimatiellia bacterium | reverse complement strand
CCCCAAGGGCTTCCGCCGACAAACTGGGTGGTTTTAGCCAATGTCAGATGGCCGAAGCTAGCTGGAAATGATTTTGATTGGTTGTCCCGGGACTATAAGGTGGAGCGAAGTCGCACGGAACGCAATGCGTTTCGACCCACGCACTGAAGAGGGATCGTCAGCTATGGAATTACAAAAAAACAGCATTGTTAAAAACAGGCAAGCCGGATTTACTCTGGCTGAGGTGATGGTTTCGTCCGCCATCTTGATGATGGTTCTTACGGTGGTCTTGACGCTGTTCATCGCTTCGCAACGGACACTCGAATCGGCCATGGCGCAGGTGCAACTTTCATTTGAACTTCGCCTGTTGCGTGAGAAACTTCTCTTTAATATTAATGGTGATGGCGGTTTGATGAATGCGCGATTTAAAACGGTGAAGGTCAACAACCAAAGTGGTGGATGGGGGAAGACTTTGATTTATACCCCTGCGGCTGTGAGTGGAGCGTCAGCGAACGTGCTAACGCTGTCAGATATTACAGATAAGCTCTCGGCGGATAGTGAGCGGTCGAGCCGTTGGTTGTCCTCAGGACAGATCAAATTCGAGTCGACACGGCCTTTCAGAGGCACTGTGCAAAACGGGGAGCTTCAAATTGATGCGGATGTGAATCTTGAGATAGGCAGCAGAATTTATAACCAGAAGCAGTTGATTCGGTCTCAACTGATGGCAGAATAGGAGGATAGCATGAAAAAACAAAGTTTAAATCGAGGTGGTTTCGCCCTTTACATGGTCATCGGGTCTATCGCCGTGGTGTCGCTGATCGTAAGCGGAGTTTTGAGTTATTCTGTCTTCGCCCTTCGGTCTGCTGCCTCTTTCACAAAGGTTTCGGAGTGTAGGCTTACGGGGCAAACCGTTCTGGAGCGTGCGAAAGTCGGCATTAACGAGATGTTTAAAAAACAACGGCGGGCCAATCCCACGTCTTGGGACATCCTCGGGTGGTTTCAAAATTTCACAGCGACGAGCATCGGATCCGGGAGTTTTAAGTACACCCTGCCACAGAATCTCACGCTCGACGGGATGACAGTTTCTGTGAGTGTTCGTGAAGTCCGTTTGCCAGCTAATACAGACTTGAGACAGGTGGCTACGGTGCGGTTGCAGGCTGTTGTTACAGGCACGTCGGATTCCGGTATTGGTGTTTCGAAAAGCATTGAAGAGACGATTGAATACGGACTCGCGCGATCATCTCTTTTTAACAACGCATATTTCGTCAACAATTTCGGCTGGATGTACGGTGGTCAATGTATCGTGAACGGGCAGGCGAGAGCCAACGGAGATTTCAGTATCGATCAAGGTACGTACGTGAACGGCGCTATTTATGCAGCTCCGAATCAGGAGATTGGGGCAGCGGGTATCGCGCGTGTGAATGGAGGTGGTATCCCGAAGACCATGTCGATTGCCGAGTATTGGCAGAAAACGGGAGAAAGGACGCGTCCAACTACCCCCCCAGGAAATGATCCCTCCATCAATTATCCCATGGGTTATGATGGAACCACGACGCTTAATTCTTATCAAGAGCCAGTTGAGATGCCGTTTATTGGGGATCTTTCTTACTATAAGGCGCTCGCTGCGGCGAGGGAGGGTAAAGTGAAGATCGGCGGTGAGACTGTCGTTGACGCCGTGTATAACGGGGTTGGCCCTTCCGGACTCGAAACAGCCCCTGATAAGGGGTGCGTTACCCTAATCGGTACCAAGAGCAACCCGATTGTGATCAATGGACCTGTCGTGGTGGATCGTGATGTCGTCATCTCAGGTTATGTCTCGGGGCAGGGTACTATTTACGCGGGCAGGAACATCCATATTGTTGGCAACATTACTTATATAAATCCCCCATCGTGGAAAAAACCAGACCAAAATCCATCTGCGTCGACCGAGGCGAACCAGAATAAGGATATGTTGGGACTTGTGGCAAAGGGAAACGTTGTTCTCGGTAACCCAATGGATCCGAGATGGTACTCGGATGTCCGTAGATACATTGTTCCGCCCTTCGTGAAGCCGTATGCATGCGAGCCGACGGATTCATCTATCGGATACCCGAGTACGTTCCTTGGAAACTATACGGCGGAAGACGGGTTGCAGCGGGTTGTTTCGTATGAGCAGAAAGATGGAGAAATGCTATTGATGACCGACAAGTCGCATTACTACCAGAGTCTTGTCCAAGATTCGTTTATGGGGGACGGCTCTAGAATAGCGCGTGTGGATGCCGTTATTTATAATAACCATGCTGTTATGGGTCGGATCGGTAAGTGTATTTTTAATGGAGCGATTGTCTGCCGCGATGAAGCCTTAATTTTTGAGACTCATTTGGACATCAACTGGGACGCTCGGTTGGGGGCGAGAAGCCCAGACGGGATGGACTTCTCGATCTATCTGCCCTACGTGATCGGAGTTCCTATCGTGAAGAGTTGGAAAGAGGTCGTTTCATTATGAATCGAAATGGAATTTCTCTCTACGTTATCTTCCTCGCGTGTTGCGCGAATTTTTCAAATGGGGCTGTGCAGGGAAATCTCCCCCCTGAATTGGTCGCATCCTTTAAACAGGATGCCCAGCGTGACCTAGAAAGTGCTCGCGCACAAATGGCACTTCAACGTCAAGTTGATACGACCCGAGAGGTGGAGAGAATACGCAATTTGCCACCGTATGCTGTTCTAGCCTTGGCTCAGGGTAAGGCTTCATTGTTCGATCTTCAGTTCACCGAAGCTGGAGTTCTGATAGAAAGTGAAGCGATTCCTGTACCCGCATCGGAAGCGCGTGGAGCCGATACGAGCAACTCTCGTCTACCGTTCAGGGTGTTTGGCCTTGGGCTTAGCGTCGTGTTGCTTCTTGTGGGTGTGATGACTAGACGCCCAAAAGCTGAAGCATCTGTTACGCCCTCCCGAAAAGGAGAGAAGAAATTCGGAAACTTGAACGATTTCGAAACATAGAAAGAACAGGGCAAAAATCCGAACGACACGAGTGCCCTGTCAGAAGAAGCGATCGAGGAACTCTCAAAAGTCGCGAATATTGCGATTCAGTAAAGGCTGTTTTCTAGTTTAAAAGGAGAAATAAAATGGGACTGATGGATCTGTTCGGCAAAAAGAAACCCGTTGCAAGCGAGGCCCCTACAGCCGTTGAGTACGTCGATTGGCTGTTGCAACATATGTTGAATACCTCCCAATTGACCTTGGCCATCGACACACGTCGAACTCTGCCCGATAGCAGCAAGCTCGCGGCTGGTGAAGCTCCTCCACCGTGCATGCCTGATGCTGCCCAAGTCGTGAATCGATTAAAAATTCTTGCTGGTGTCAACCCAGTTAGACAGGCAAAGCCGATTGAAGGCACCTTTGAACGTCCGCGGAAACACCTCTCTGTTATCATAACTTGCCGTTTCCAAGATAATGAAGAGTATTCTACCTGCGCCATTCGACAGGTGATCAAGGGTCTGAATGTGTAATTTTCTGCTGGTACTGTGTCGTTAAATTTGGTACTTTATCAGTAATTCCGATTCAGTTCAGCAGTTGCTGGGTTTCCGCCGGACATTTCGTCTCGGCTCAAAAAGGACAGTGCCACCATGTTCAGCATTGCGGTGACGGGCGGAATTGCCTCTGGAAATAGTCTTTTCGGGAGTTTACTTTCTAACTTGGGTGCGGATGTTGCGGATGCCGATGAAATCGTTCGTGCGTTGCACCGCCCAGGTGGAAGGGGAGCCTTGTTGGTCGCCTCCGCGTTCGGTAGCAACTATTTGCTACAGGATGGCAGTACGGATCGAACAAGTCTCGGCAATCTCATTTTCAGCGATGCATCGGCGCGTCAGCGTCTTGCTGAGTTGTTGCACCCTCTGGTGAGGGACGAGTTGCTCTCTTGGAAAGACAGACCCTCGGCGTCGTCCGTCAAAGTTGCACAAATTCCCCTGCTTTTTGAGAAAGGCTGGGAGTCAGACTGGGATTTGACGATCGACGTCGAAGCTCTGGAGCGTGTTCGGATGGAGCGCTTGCTTTCCCGAGGACTTTCCGAAGCGCAGGCTTTTAGTAGAATTAACGCGCAAATGACGAGCGCAAAACGCATCGGCAAGGCCGATATCGTCATACATAATGACGCTACTGTTGCAGAGCTTGAAAAGGCCGCAACGCGTCTTATCCACTATCTGGAGAAAAAACAACAATGACATCAGATGATTCAGACACCTCAATGAAGGCGTCAAAAATGGCAAATTCCGATTCAGAAGAACTGGTTAAGCGTCCCCGAGGGCGTCCCCGAAAGGTTCCGGTTCCGAAGGACGTGGCGGATGCGCCAGCGCCGAAGGCGGTGGTCGAAGACAAGGTAGAGCTGGTTAAGGAGCGTCTTGCTACGCCTGCAAAGCCCGTTGTGTTTGCGAAACCTGTCGCGTCTACGAAGAGCGTTCCGCGCGATCAGCCGAGTGAATGGGTGGTGCCGAGGCGAGAGGAAAGCAATGTCGCCCCAGCAGTGCATGAGCACCGGGCGTCGGCGGTGAGGCCGATGGACGACGAGACTGTGATGCATGCGTCGGACGAGATCAGTGATGATGAGATCCGCGCGAGACGCGAAGCCGCCCGCGCGGTTGTCGCCGGCATCGGCCGCATGAGGAACGAAGTCCAGTCCATGAACAGCTACATCGTGACGCCTCCGCCTGCCGCCTCGGCAGCACCGGTGTCGCCCCCGCTAGAGAATGGAGATTCTGGAGAAGATTCGGATCAGCCATTGAGCCGCCGCGATTATTGGCGCCAACGGCGCCAGGAGCGGTATCTCCAGCGTCAACAGCGTCGCGTGGTTAATGGAGTTGCGCCCGCCCCTCAGTTTGCGCCTGGACCTCAGCCCACGCCTCGTTTGCAGAGCAATGGCCCGACTCCGGACAATCCGTCGCGTCACAATAACAACAATAACAACAACAACAATAATAACCCCAATAATCGCCGAGATCGGCAGCGTCCACGTCAAAATCCTCGCTTCGCTCCAGAGCAACAGCAGGACCGAATTCAAGTCGCGTACGACCTACCGCAACAATCTCTCGAATCGCTTCCTCCCATGAACATGGCGGACCTTCAGGGATTATCCGCTTCGGCATTGCTTTCGATGGCGGCGGAACAGGGCATCAGCGAAACCTTGGTCTCGCATGCTAAGCATGAGGTTGTCTTCGCCTTGCTGAGGCATTATGTTGCACGCGGTGGTGCGATTGTCGGAGAAGGTGTTCTCGAAAATTGCTCAGAGGGGAATGGCTTCCTTCGTAATCGCTGGAATAGCTTTAAGAGCTGTCCCGAAGACGGCATGGTGTCGCAGCAGATCATTCAGAAGTTCGGCCTGCGCGCTGGCGACAAGATTACCGGAGCTACGCGACCGCCTTCAAGGGAT
>JBBQIY010000158.1:0-5398 GCA_038325415.1 Kiritimatiellia bacterium | reverse complement strand
GCTTCGGTACGGGAATAACAACACGATAGACATCGCCGGAGCGAATGCAAGATGACGCCCCCGAGACGGGAACATCATTTCTGAAGACGAAACCAGACTCAATGAGAGACTTAATCCTCGTTCGGGAGTGGCTTGAAACAGAGGCTAACCAGACGTCAACTCGCATTGCGGTTGATTCAATCTGCGGTACCTTAAATTCTTCGGGCATGACTAATCTGCCTTGTGCCATAAAGATGGCACCCCCACGGGGAATCGAACCCCGATTTCCAGGATGAGAACCTGATGTCCTAACCGGTAGACGATGGGGGCATTTGTTCAGAAAACGTGCTTAAATCTACCACATCACCTCCGTGATGTCAACGCCAATAAAATTGACGTGCAAATCGATTTCTCGCATTTGCTTATGCGCCATCATTTGATACAATAAAGGTTTTGAAATACAAAAGTGCTCGTCACTTTGGAACCACCCTCATGACATTACCCAATTGGCGACTTCGTTTCGTAAACGGAGCCGCAAGATCACAAAGTACACGCGCCGAGAAGGAAGAGGCTGAATTCCTTGCCTTCATCACTAACGTGCTCAGACCCGCGTTCTCGGCGATTGCGCAGCGACTTTCGGAGACTGGGCGAACGATCGGAGCACAAGAGACCCGAGCCGCCTGTGGAATCACCGTTCTGAACGGGCTCACCGAAGAAATGTCATTTCGTATAACCAGCCAGTCATTACCGAATGCCATTGTCCCCTTAATCGAGATCAAAATGCACGAACGCAAAGGCCTCCGCATCATTCGAAAGAGTGCTATCTTGCGTAATTCTTCAGAAATCAGTATTCCCATTTCTGAAACAACCATTGACAACATCATTGACTCCTTCTTCAAATATTATCGAGAAACACAGAGGCATATGGCCTAGATTCACCGAAGATTTTTTGTTAATCCGAAGTGGCTTTGTTCCAACCGTTTACAGCGGCAATCGTGCATTTTCAGATCACAAGAAAAACTTTTTTACAAAAAAAATGTATCCCTCACTAAGAAAACCACGTTCCCATTCGTATTCATAGTGTAAACATTAACAAAATCTTTTCAAAATTAGCCGGAGCAGTCAGACTTCCAACAGACAGGACATTGAGATGAGTGAAGAAACCAACCCGATTCAAGAGCCCGTGCAGCATGATCGCGCCTATAACGAGATGATGAAGCTTTTTGAAGAGTTAACTCTCAAAGAGCGCGTCGTCAAAACGCTCAATGGTCTCAACCAACCCAAAGATAGTGGCGACTATAAATTCGCAAAGCTCCAGATACAGCTCATGGCAGGCCCTATTCTGGCTGTTCTGATTCCGATGATTGGCATTGGTATCCTGCTCTCCCTCCAATCAACCGTTAAAACGAAGGATCAGGTCTTTGCAGTGGAAGTCGTCGATCCAACCGAAACTCCTGACATCGAACCCCCACCTCCCCCCGAAGAGCAGGTTGAATTCGAGCCCCTTGACACGGAATTCGACGGCCCGGTCGACAAGTTCAACCCCGAGGTCACTGACGTTGCCAACAACGAGCCGCTTTCGCCGAAACCTGCCGAGATGAATACCGTTGCAATCGTCAAGAGCCCGATCGTCATGCGTGGCATTGTGGGCTCCCGCTCCCCCGGTCAGCGCGGCAAAGCGATATCGGCTTACGGCGGCTCACAGGCGGGTGAAGCAACCGTGATGCGTGCGCTCCGCTGGTTGAAATCAAAGCAACTGACAAACGGTTCCTGGCCTGGTCAATCGACGGCGATGACGGGCATGGCACTTCTGGCTTTTCTGGCACACGGCGAAACGCCCAGCCCCGACTGCGCGGAATTTGGTCCGACTGTCGAAAAAGGCATTCGTTTCCTTGTCGACGAGCAGGACGATAACGGTCTTTTCAGATCGAAAGACGGCAACAACTACGCCCATCCAATCGCCACCTACGCCCTCTGCGAAGCCTACACGCTGACGAAAAATCCCATCCTCAAAACAGCAGCAGAAAAAGCACTTTCAGTCATTGTTCGCGGACAACATCCGAATGGTGGATGGGACTACAACATGAAGCAAACACCGCGAGACGATACTTCCTACATGGGGTGGTGCGCACAGGCGGTCAAAGCAGGTCACATGGCGGCCGATTTAGAAGTTGCAGGACTTGATGCGGCCTTCAAAAACGCCGTGAACGGATTCAAGGTGAACGCCAACCCAAGCGGTGGCTTTGGTTACACCGATAAAGGCCGTACTGGGCTCTCTGGTGTCGGCGTACTCTGTATGCAACTTCTCGGTGCGGCGAAAGAGAACGAAGTCTCCGCTACGCTTTCTTTTCTCTCCGAGTGCACCTATTCCTTTGAGAACTGGGACAAGCAGCCCTACAAAGGTGCCAGCCCCGTCTACTACTGGTACTACATTACTCAGGCCAAATTCCATGCAGGCGGCGAGACTTGGAAGAGCTGGAACAAGCAGTTTCAACCGGAGCTGATTAAACAGCAAGTTGTGCTGAAGGATGCCTACAAAGACGCCAAGGGCGATTTGCGTGATATCGGCTTCTGGGACAGCCCATCAAATGGTGAGCATGGCAACGCTGGTGGCGAAAAGGGGATGGCCAAGCACTATGAAAAAGGCGTGGCCGTTCAAGGGGAGACCAGCGACGGCGACCGCGTTCAAATGACCTGTCTCTCAGCCCTGCAGTTGATGGTGTACTACCGGTACCTGCCAACTTTCCAAGCACCTGTGGCGGCAGAAGAAGTTGAAGCGCCCGCTGTTGATGACGATATTTCCATCAAGATCACACGGTAACAAAGAAGAGCAGACCCCACTTCAGCAGCAACTCTGCTTACCTTACTTCGTTGAACTCGCGCATCATGGAACCGAGTGCACCGCGTATCGCCAACGTAAGGGGAACCGCAAAAAGCATTCCAATAGGGCCGAGAACCCAACCCCAGAAGATGATCGAGAACATCACAACCACGGGGGACACGCCGAACCCATACCCCATGAATCGCGGCTCTAAAATATTCCCGAAGAGCGTGTTAACAACGACATACAAGATAATAACATAAACTCCTTTCAGGGTGTTGTACTGCATCACCGCAATCAAAACGGCGGGAACGGCGGCGATGATCGAACCGATCACGGGAACGAAGTTGAGAATGAAAGCGACAAACCCCAGAAGCACGGGCGAGTCTATATGCATCAACTGTAGCCCTAGATAGATAAAAATTCCTGTGGCAGCGCTGATGATCGTTTTGATGCCCATGTAGTGCCGCACATCCAGTACGATCCGAATGAGCCGATCCCAGAGTGACTGCGTCATCCACCGCCGACTCTTCACTTGCTCGGGAAGCAACGGTAATTCGCACAAGATGAACGAGACGATAATGAGAACCAGAATCACCGACTTTAAAAATGCTCCTACAACCCCACCCGCCTGTTTCACGAACACCGAAAGCTTCGCATTGTCGACCTTAAGAATGTCATCGAAAAGCAACTCGGGAACTTCTACCTCTTGATTGCTAAGCCATCCCTTGAATTCGGCTGTCGACTGCGCCAGTTGCGCATGATACTGAGGGATTTTTTTCGAAAAGTCCAGAACGGCCTTCGAAAAGACGACCGTTGCACCGTAAAGGCACAACACCGTCATAGAGGTGACGATGATCGTTAGCGCAAGCCACGACGGAAGATGCCATTTACGAAATAGGTAGTAGATGGGCGAAATGACGATCGCAAGAAAAAGAATAACGAGCACCTGAGTAATCATCGGTGCGGCCAGCTTCATGCCAAAGACAATGATGACCAATGCCGCACTGTTAATAAGCCACTTTGTTAATCGTGTCATCTTTATCTCTCACTCCTCGTTGTCGGGTCTGTCTCACTGAAGTGCCAACGTCTTGGCTGATTGATGATTGTAGCACATGAACCGCAAACTCAGTATCATAAAAAATTTCCGTCGTTTTTCATTGACATACCGAGGGTCATTTTGCTACTTTTACCCACGTGTCACATCTTACAGTGAGGCATGACTGCAAACGGGGCATAGCGCAGCCTGGTAGCGCGCTTGACTGGGGGTCAAGAGGTCTCGAGTTCAAATCTCGATACCCCGACCAATTAAAAAAGGGAGCTTGCGCGTAAAAACGCAAGTTCCCTGTTCTTCTTAAACATCGGCTACAAAGTCGGTTCCGGAGCAACCACAAGGTGTCTGATTTTTTGATCTTCGATAACGTGACCAAGCACTTCGGCAAACTGACCGCCGTCGATCATGTCACGCTCGGAGTCCAAAAAGGCGAATTCTATTCCCTTCTCGGACCCAGCGGCTGTGGGAAAACCACGCTGCTTAGGATGCTCGCAGGCTTCGAAGCCCCTGACAGCGGTCGCATCTTTCTCGACGGTAAAGACATCACCGATTTGCCCCCCAACAAACGCCGCGTCAACACCGTCTTCCAAAACTACGCACTCTTTCCCCACCTCACCGTTCGCGAGAACATCGCCTTCGGCCTTAAGGTCGCCAAACGCCCCAAAAAGGAGATCGACCGGGAAGTCGATGCCATGCTCGACCTCATCCAGATGCATGGACATGAAGACAAAAAGCCGGGACAGATTAGTGGCGGTCAGAAGCAGCGCGTCGCCATCGCCCGCGCCCTCGTCAATCATCCGCAAGTGCTCCTCCTCGATGAGCCGCTCGCGGCGCTCGACCTGAAGCTCCGCCAACACATGCAGATTGAACTCGACCTCATTCATGACGAGGTCGGCATCACGTTTCTCTATGTAACGCACGATCAGGGCGAAGCGATGTCGCTGAGCGATCGAATCGCCGTGATGAATGAAGGTCATATCGAACAGATTGAAACACCCGTAAAAATTTACGAAGAGCCCCGATCCTCATTTGTCGCCGCCTTCATCGGCGACACGAATTTCTTTGATGGCAAGGTCTCTCAGAACCTCAATGAGGAATACTGCAAAGTTGAGTTCCCCGACTTCGACCCCATCCTCTGCTTCAACGATAAACACATCAAACTCGGAAGTCCGGTACATCTGAGCGTACGCCCCGAGAAAATGCGTCTTTCTCACAAGCCGCCCGAAAATTCCGAAGGCAAATTTAATATCTACTCCGCAAAGGTCGAGGATGCTGTCTATCAAGGATCCCATACGCGTTTCTGGGTTCGCATAGGCCAATACAGGCTGTCGGTGTTGCAGTCTCATAACCGATTCCTTCTCGACCAAAAGTCAATCAAATGGGGAGACCAAGTCTGGCTCTCCTGGCATGCCGACGATGGCTATATGCTTGAGCAGTACAGCGAGACAGACGAGGATTTGCTCCTCCTCCCTCCAGAGAACATCGGCGACATGGACTCCCCATCCGAAAACGTAGCACCGGCAGAGGAGGAGAGTGGCGATGGC
>JBBQIY010000157.1:0-5431 GCA_038325415.1 Kiritimatiellia bacterium | reverse complement strand
TAGCGCGTCGAGCTGCGCTGTTGTCGGGCGCTGTCCGCAGTAGCGAAAAGAGAATTGCGTGGCAATCTCCCGGATGTCCTCCCGCCGTTCGCGCAGCGACGGCACAACGAGTTGCACGACATTGAGTCGGTAGAACAAGTCTTCTCGAAATTCTCGTTTCGCCACCATCGACGGAAGATCGCGGTTCGTCGCCGCGATGACGCGTACGTCGACCGACACTTCCTGCTTCTCACCGAGACGATAGAAGCGTCCACCCTCGAGCACACGCAAAAGGACGCCTTGTGCCGACAGCGGCAGTTCGCCGATCTCATCAAGAAAAAGCGTCCCACCATCCGACTGCTCAAAGATACCATGCTTGGTTTCCGTTGCTCCCGTAAACGCGCCCTTTTCATAGCCGAGAAACCGGCTCTCCAATAAATCCGGCGCAACGCTTGCGCAGTTGAAGGCGAAGAAGGGTTCGCGATTCCGTGGCGACTGGTAGTGAATGTGGAGGGCCACCGTCTCCTTGCCCGTGCCGCTCTCTCCACAGATGAGCACGCGCGTGCGATCGCTTACCGCGACTTTCGCAATTTTCGCGCGCAGTGCTTTCATGGCCGGACTCTTGCCCGTCAGCTCACGGCTGCCATGGCGACGATACGTGTCGCGCATCCGCACCTCGGCTTCCGACCATGCGCTTTCGAGGTCGCCACGCTCGATATGCCGAATCACCTCTTGGTAAGGGCGACTGTCCTGATAGTTCCGGTAGACGTACATCGCCGCCTCGATGAGTTCGGCATAACCCTCGTGTTTTCCGCTCGCGCCTTTCGGCTTTGCAAGAATATCCGACACACTCGCAAAATCTTGTCCGTACAAATCCGCAACCTGTTCCGACAACAAACCCCACGTGTCCACCTCCATCACGAGATTCTTGGTGACGCCCTTCGGCAACGCATCTGGAGCATCCAGTACGCTGACCCAGATGACCTTTATTTTCTGAGCAGCCAATTTTACAAGCGCGCGCTCTAGCAACGCGGGGTCGGCGCTCAGGCCAACGCCTAGAACGACAATCTCATTGTACGACGTCGAGACTGCCAATTCCGAAAGGAGCATGGGCAGTCGTGATGAGCTCGCGATTTCCAGATCTGCCTTTTTAAAGTGACGCAACGCGAGCCCTGCTGCGACAGCATAGTCGATCCATCCCAAGCCGGTAACAACCAGTGTCTTCATAACGAATTCCTTTTGACAAGCAGGTTACCATCCACAGGCTCGCACTGCAACGTAAACATTCAAATTCTGAGCACTTCGTCAAAGATACACCAAGAAACATAGGAAGCTTTTAACTATGAAACACATGAAATCCCATGGAAAAGTGGATAAGTCTTCACCACGGAGGCGCGGAGACACGGAGCCATTCAGAGTTAAAGATCTCACGCGAAGACGCGTAGGCGCGAAGCTTTTTGTGTTTTTCGTGGCAAAGAAAACTCGGCGGAGCCGCCTCTGGAATATAGAACAACTCTGTGTCATCTGTGATCTCTGTGGCGAAAAACTCTCCCAACTGAGGCTCGGAGCCTTTCAAGGTTAACGATCTCACCCGAAGCTACGATTATGTGCAAAGATTTTAGTATTGTTCAGAGAGCATAGACATCGCTCCTGCGTACATACACCTCTGCTATGCCAAGCAGGCAAGAGGTCCATTCTCCCAGTCACAACGACCTTGCCATAATCTTGAATTGTTTTCGAGATTACAATAAAACGTGTGGCTGAGTGGATACGCTGCCACGCCGCCTTCGCAGCTATCTGGGTGCTTTCGCCCTCTCCATAATCTGGAACATTGTCCAAGTCAAGATTATTGCGCAGGCAAGAAACATCTAACCGTGATGGAAGAGTAGCCCCGACAATCCTGTCGGGGACGGACCGAGACAAGATTGTCTCGGCTACGTTCTTATCGGGGTCAGAGCTAAATGGCCGACCTTCCTAGCCGCCGCAGTTGCATCTAGGCCAAATGATACCTGATGCTAACCGTTCGCGATCAGAGTTGCACAGAATTGTCGGTAAATGGTGATTGACTCTTTTCCCTCCTAATATCATAATAGCAAAACGTAATTGATGTTTAGGTCAAAATAGTATACAGAAAGCGAATGTCATTTACGTTTCTGGATGAATTTGTAACTGATGGGAGAACGAAATGATTCTGAGAAGAAAATTTATTGTTATCTCCTTTCTCGTTCTGATGAGTGGCTTGCTCGTGGCGAGCGAGTTGCCTGAGCCCCTGAAAGCGGTGCGTCCTCAACTCCTTTCCGTAGGATCGGCCACCCTCCGCTGGTTCGGCATCCATGTCTACGATATGTCACTTTATACGGAAGATCAAAAGTACACCACCAACAGTGCCGCCGTTCTCAGTATCTCTTATCATATCTCGATTAAACACAATCGATTACAGGAAAAGACACTCGAGGAGTGGCAGCGGATGAACAAAGGCACCCCTGAGCAGCAGGAAGACTGGATTAAGCAGCTTGACGCGCTGTGGCCGGACATCAAGTCAGGTGACCGCCTTTCAGCCTATCGACAATCGGGTGGGCCAACGCAATTTTACTTCGATGACCGTCTTCTCGGGGAGGTGGCCGATCCAGCGTTTGGTCCAGCGTTTTTTGCAATCTGGCTGGATTCTGAATGTCGCTATCCAAAGCTTCGAGACAAAATTTTGAAGCCAAACAAAACAAGTGAAAAGAAAGGACAATAATTCCATGAAACTCTTATTATCTCTGATGGGCGTTAGTTTACTCTGCGTCGGATGCTCGTCGATCGCGCCAAAGCAGTACGCGAAAGAACAACCGGTACTGGATCTAAGCCGTTATCTGAATGGCCCGCTGGAAGCGTCAGGTATGTTCCAGAACCGGAAGGGCGAAGTGGTAAAGCGGTTTAACGTCAAGCTGATGGGCACCTGGACCAACAATGTGGGCCAGCTCGAGGAGGACTTCGTCTATTCCGACGGAACCACGCAACGTCGCGTCTGGACGATCACCCGCCTCGATGATCATACGTATACTGGAACCGCGGGCGACGTTGTGGGTGTTGCTCACGGCGAAGCCTACGGTAATGCTTTGAACTGGCGCTATACTCTGGCACTGCCGGTCGGCAAAAAGGTGTATCACGTGAAGTTTAATGATTGGATGTATTTGATTGATGATGAGGTCATGTTAAATCGTGCCGTCATGAGTAAATGGGGCTACCGGCTGGGCGAGATCACCCTCTCCTTTCGAAAATTATAAGCGCCATTATGAAAACAACGGATGAACGAAAACGTATTGCCGTGGTTGGCGCGGGAGTCGCTGGAATAACCGCTTCTTATCTTCTCCAGCAGGGTCATGACGTGACCCTTTTTGAGAAGAATTTGAAGATTGGTGGACACACTCGGACCTGGGTCTTGCAAGAAGGCCCAGACGTAGGCACGCCGGTCGACACTGGTTTTATTGTCTTCAACAATCGAACCTATCCTAATTTTATACGGTTCCTCGGTCGGCTGGGTGTGGCTTATCAGCCGAGCGAAATGTCCTTTAGTTGTTATAATGAGGCAAGCGGACTGGCGTACGCCGGAACAGGACTCTCCGGCCTTTTCGCCAGACGGCTCGATGTGCTATCCCCTTCTCACTGGCGATTCATTGCCGGCATCCTTCGCTTTTCGCGTCGTACCCGTGAGCTCTATCATACCGGTCAGCTCGAGGGTTTGTCACTGGGTGAATTCTGTGAACGCGAACGGATTCCCAAGAAGGTCATCGAGGATTATGTCTTACCGATGGCCTCGGCCATCTGGTCCACACCGTTTTCAGGGATCCGTGACTTCCCGATGGCGTCCATTGCGCGTTTTTACGACAACCATGGACTGCTGTCTCTCAAAGACCGTCCGACGTGGTATACGGTTACCGGCGGCAGCCACACATACGTAAAGCGCTTTCTCGAAACCTTTACGGGAACAGTCCGCACAGGATGTGGTGTAAAGTCCGTGACACGACTTGAAAAGGGCGTGCAGCTTGAACTAGAAGATGGCAGTACGCAAGCATTTGACGAAGTCGTGATCGCCACGCATGCCGATCAGGCCTTTACCATGCTTCAGGATCCGTCAGACGAGGAACGAGCCCTGTTGTCGGCGTGGAGCTATTCGCATAACGAGGTGCTCTTGCATACGGACAAACAGCAGATGCCTCCCCTGCGTCGTGCATGGGCAGCGTGGAACTATCTGCGCCTCGCGCCATCGTGCGATGAATCTCCTGCTTGCCTGACTTATTATATGAACTGCCTTCAACGTTTTAAGGGACATGCGGACTATCTGGTCACGCTCAATCCGTTGCGACGTGTCCGGCAGGAGACGCTCATTGCGGAATTTATGGATACGCATCCGGTCTACACCTCCGTTGCAGTCGCAACGCAGTCCCGTTTGCCCGATCTCAATGGCAAACAGCACACCTATTTTTGCGGGAGTTATTTTAACAATGGATTCCACGAAGACGCGGTGACTTCCGCCGCTAATGTGGCGCATCACTTTGGGTGTACGCTATGAATTCGCAGCTCGTTTTAACCACCGCCAGCCACGCGCGGGTCGCACCCGTCCACAACAAACTCAGCTACTCCCTGTGGCGCTATATTCTTGATGTTGATGAACTCAGTTTACTCGACAAGGAGCTGCCGCTCTTCGGCTATAATCGCTTCGCCCCTGTCTCCATCTACGACCGGGATTATCTGGATCGTCGACCCGGATCGATCCGCGAAAAAGTGGTTCGGCTTCTGAGTGAGAATGGGATTGTCGGGCCTGCAGACCGTATTTTGATGATCACGGATCCAGCCTGTTTTCGGTATGTCTTTAACCCCGTCAGCTTTTACTATGTCTTCTCCTCCGCAGGAAAGTTAACGGCAATCCTTGTCGAGGTGAATAATGTCGTAGGTGACCGTCACCTCTACATCGTGCCTGGTGACGCGGGTTCCTCAGACCCCAATTTTTTGGCAACCAAAAAAATCCCTAAGGCATTCCACGTATCGCCCTTTAATGCGGTGGAAGGCTATTATAAGATGCGCTTTTCGGATGTCCGCAAACAGCTCGATATCCATGTCGACTTGCATAAAGATGAAGGGTTGGTGATGACGGCTCGTGTGCATGAGGAAGAACGTTTTCCGCTTACGCGACAGACTGTGAGACGCGCACTCTATCATCCGTTTTTGAATTCATGGCGCACCCTGCCGCGCATCGTGGGACATGCAGCTCGCCTGTTCTGGGGTAAACGGTTGCCGTTCCATCCGCGCCCCATCGTCGTGAGTCCGATGACCCTCCGAATAAAAGCCGCCAGCAAGTTCCAACGCTTTTGTCAGCGCAACATCGAAACCGCGCTTTCACGTATTCAGATCGGTTGCCTCGTCGTTGAGACACCGACGGGAAACCGAACCTTTGGAAACCCTGATTCAG
>JBBQIY010000156.1:0-5448 GCA_038325415.1 Kiritimatiellia bacterium | reverse complement strand
ATAACATTCAGTCTGGGAAAATGTTGTCTTGTCGGACGCTAAGCAACCGATTACACCAAACCGCCTGCGACGCTGAACATTAAGGCAAGACTACTGAAATAATAACAGGAGCGCAAAATGGAAATTGCAGGAGCCGTATTAATCGTGATGGGGATCATTGTTTTTTTGATCGGAAGCATTCAGTTCCTCATAGCGGCATTTCAGGCAAACATTTAGTGGGGACTTGGTGTATTATTCATACCTTTAGGGGAGATTGTGTTCCTCGTTGTGCACTTTAGAGAAGCTTGGCCTCCTACAAAAAAATGCCTACTTGGCCCCGCGCTCTGTTTTGGCGGTTTATCATTCAACTGGCGACTGGGCAGACCCTCTTGATTGCACACAACATCGATCTCGCCCCACGAGTTACCCCACTCGCACTCGGGGACAGAATCGAATTCAATGGCGTCTATGAATCGAATTCTCAAGGAGGTGTCATCCATTGGACACACCACGATCCTTCTGGACGCCATACCGCTGGCTGGATCAGGCGCAACGGGCAGACTTATCAATAACTCAGCCCTACCGCTTCCAGAGCCCAGGAAGGAACATGATGAGGATGGTGTAAAGTTCGAGACGCCCGAGCAACATGCAGACAATGAGAACCGTCTGACCTGCCGCGGGTATGGCGGCGTAGTTTTGCGTGGCACCCACCGCGTTGAGTCCCGGCCCCACGTTGCAGAGCGAGGCGATGACCGATGAGGTCGCGGTTTCGAGATTCGGTGTATAGAAGGTCATCAGAAACGAACTGAGCGTGAAGACAAGAATGAAAATCGCAAAGAATGCCGAAATGTGCAACACCAGATCCGGTTCCACGGGTTTGCTGCCGATCTTGATCCGGAGCGCCGCAGCGGGGCGCATGAACAACTTGATCTCCCGGACGGTCTTCTTAAAGACGATCATCAGCCGGACGATCTTGATCCCACCGCTGGTGGATCCAGCACAACCGCCAGCAAACATCATGATCACCAGCAGCAGGCGCGATGCCTCCGGCCAGCGGTCGAAGTCTGCCGTGCAGAACCCCGTCGTCGTCATGATCGACGTGCCGGTGAAAAACGCATCGCGGAAACAGTGCGTGAACGTGCCGTATCCGCTCGACCAGATGTTCAGCGTAATGAAGATGCCGCAGGCGGCGAGAAGAAAGAAATAGGCTTTGAATTCAGGATCTTTCAAATACCGACCCGGTTTGCCAATCACCGCAAAGTGGTGGAGCGAGAAGTTCACGCCTGCCAGGAACATGAACACCGTGAGGATCATATCCACAGCCGCGCTGTCATAGTAAGCGATGCTGGCCGAACGCGTCGAAAAACCGCCCGTGG
This sequence comes from Kiritimatiellia bacterium, assembly GCA_038325415.1. GTDB lineage: Bacteria > Verrucomicrobiota > Kiritimatiellia > RFP12 > UBA3636 > JBBQIY01. Next base: position 4,093 of record JBBQIY010000156.1, on the reverse strand, counting down.
CAATCGTGGCGAAGGAATGGCAGATCGAGTCAAACCAGCCCATGCCGCCCACGAACTTGAGCAGGACCGCCTCCGCTACCGTCAGCAGCAGATACACGCCCCACAAGAGCTTCGCCGTGGTGGTAATATGCGGCGTCAGGCGATCCTTGAACGGCCCCGGCATTTCGGCTCGGTAGATCTGCATGCCGCCGACGCCCAGAAACGGTAGAATCGCCACGCAAAGCACCAGCACGCCCATGCCGCCAAACCAATGCGTCAAGGCCCGCCAGAACAGGATGCCCCGAGGAATACTCTCCAGATCAGCCAATACCGACGAGCCTGTCGTGGTAAAACCAGACACGGTTTCGAATATCGCGGGAACGACGTGTGGAATCACGCCCGAGAAGAGATACGGCAAAGCTCCCACCAAGGCGACCGCAATCCAGCCAAACGTCACGATCCCGAAACCTTCACGACGGCCTAAATTCACCTCGCCCCTCGTGAGCAAACCCATCACGACCGACACCGCAAGGGTCGCAAGACCCGACTGCACAAACGCCATCTGAATGTCACGGCCATCCCCGAGATATAACGAAACGCCCGCACAGGCTAGAATCGCTAGTCCGATGACGAGCGTCATATACGATACAAGATGCATGACAATGCGTTTATTCATACGATCGACATCACCTGCGGAACATCTCCTGAATTTTCTTGACGACCGATGGGTCGGTAAAAACGAGCATCCGATCACCAGCACAGATCGTCAACTCCCCCGTTGCTGGCATCACGTCTCTATCCCTCAACACAATGGCAATAATAGATTCGCGTGGGAACCGGATGTCCTTGACTGCCTGACCAACGCATTTGTTGTTCGCAGAGACCTGAATATCGAGCAATTCCCCCGGGAGATTGTGCAACAACGCGGCGGCACGCACATTGCGACTTCGCAGATAATGCAAGATACCGTGGGTGATGGATTCGAAGGGACTGATGATGCGATCCACAAGCCCCAAACTCTCCACCGCCGGGATATATTCCGTTCGAGCAATCTGCGTAATCGTAAAATCGGCACCCTTCTTACGCGCCATGAGACAGTTCATCACGTTATTCTCATCATCACCCGTCACACCGATGAACGCCGTACGAGGAACAATACCCGTTTCATCAAGTGCCGATCCCGAGAGCGCATCCGCACGCAACACCAGCGTCCGATTGAGTTCGCCAGCACAGTGCATGGCTCGCTCCTCATTCTTCTCCATAAGTACGACCTCAATGCCAAGCTTTTCAAGTGTTTTGGCTACCATCAGGCCAATGTCGCCACCGCCGGCGATGATCACCTTCTCAAACGGCGTCTGCTTAGGATCCATCCACAACGAGAACATCCGAATGTCGCCCGGCGAACCAACAAGATACACAGAGTCTCCAGCCGCGAACACCGTTCCGCCGCGAGGGATGATGAGCCCCCCATCTCGTCTAACCGCGATGATCCGCATACGCCGAAGCAGCTCGCGGTCCGGCAGCGTGGCTGGCGTTGCACCGATGATCGGACTGCCCGCGACGACATCGAACCCCGCCACCATGGCACGTCCCTCAAAGAGATCGAACGACTCGATCGCACCCGGCAATGCCAGCGCACGGCAGATTTCGTTTGCACAAGCCGTTTTCTGATTGATGACCAAATCAATACCCATATTGCCGAGATTGTATTTCGAGGACGCTCTCTGTTCCTGAAGGCTTGAGACACGCGCAATCGTCCGAGGAACGCCAACAGAATGCGCCAGCAGGCAAGCAAGAATATTGGTCTCTTCGTGATCCGTCACGGCAACCAGAAGATCCGCTTTGTCCGTTTCCGCCTGCTCGAGTACGTCGGGGTTCGAGCCTGACCCACAGACCGTCATAACATCTAAATGCTCCTCAGCCAGAGCCAGCGCATCCGCCCGCTCGTCGATCATCACAACGCTGAAGCGATCTCCACTGAGCCTTTCGGCCAGCAGTCTTCCCGCATTTCCAGCTCCGACGATAACAATTTTCATTCGTATATCCTAACCCACAAGACAAACCTGTTCTGTGTTCTGGCTGTAACGGTACACGAAATCGCAGGACAATGTCAATGATGACCCTTCCAAGATCATCAGCATGCCTCGCCTTTCATGCTCTCTTTCCACTCATCAACTCATTCCAAGAGCAACCGATTGCACGTTGGAGCCGAATAACAGTAGTAAGGAGTACATTTGAAGTTCCAGCCTCGAATCGTTGAAGGGTGCGGATGTTTAAATCGGCCCGTTCAGCCACAATTTCCAGCGTGAGTTTTCTAGCCATCCGAACTTTGCGAAGATTCCTTCCAAAATCCTTCAGGCTCTCAGCGATTTCATCTCTCTTTTCCATAAGGCATGTTATGCCGTATTTTGCAGAACTTTGTTACGGCACGTGGGTGCGCGTCAATTTAGTTGATGTGTTGTGGCATTCTTGCGACGAAGCGCCAAGGGCGGATAGGGCATTGAAAAAAAAGTGCTGAAAAACTTTGTTTTTCACTTGCATCGTTTTTCAGCGTATGTTATTATGTTGTACTCAGTTAGAAGTACAATACACTCAAAAGGATTGCGCTATGGAGACAGATGCCGAAACCAAGAAAATCGAACGAGAAATGAACGAAACGCTCAAGTCCATTCAAGCGCTTGGAGCTTGCCTAGAGGGGAGCATTAAAGAAAACGCCAAGGCGAAATACGTAAAAAAAGATGGTTCCGTTTCGCACTATCCAACCGCTCCGATCCTGCAATACCGCATAGGGCCGAAGAAGCGCGGTTATCGCCGCATTCCGGCCTCTCGCCTCGAAGAGATTCGGCGTCTGCTTGAAAACGGCAAGCAATACCGAGAGCTGGCTGATCGCTACGAGGCACTTTCTGCGCGGCTTGCCTTGCGCTTTAAAAAAAAAGCCTGATTCCCGCGTTTCCTGAGATTCGGATGGCGAATCTCGAGGCGTTGCTCTGGGAGGTTAAAACCCAAGTAGCAGAGCGTGTCGAGGTGGATGTGGAACATCTCGACGAAAAGATTCAGGAAGCCTCACGAAAAGACATGAATGCTCATTTCGGGGATATCCTGAGCCTTTTGGGAAGTTCTGGGAGAGGCGGGACGCTGCGCGAAACCGGAATGGACTCGGTACTCGGACACGTGAAATTCAACTGCCGCTATTATGCACCGAATGCCGGAGCACCTGTTTCGCGTCAGGACAAGCGAAAGCGTGAGCGAGGAAAAGAAAAGGCAAAGAGATCATTTTCGTCAACGACTTTTATCATGCCGCTGAACATCTTAACGCCTTTCTTGGCTGCGTGCTTGAAAAGGGAGAAGCGTTGAGCAAGGCTTTCCGCAAGGTACGGGGAATTCTCAGGCGCAATGGTGGAAGCGGTCTGGTCGCCCACTTGAAGAAATTTTACGGGGAGTCAGCTCAAGGGAATAAGGATGCTACTCGGGAACTCAAGTATTTTATAAAGCGTACAGAGCACATGAAATACCAGGAATATCGCAAGGAAGGTCTTTATCTCGGCTCCGGTATCATCGAAGCCGCGTGCAGAACTGTTGTCGCCCGCCGATGCAAGCAGGCGGGCATGCACTGGCGTGTTCACAACGCTGCCGCGATGTGCGCATTGGTCGCGAGATTACGCTCCGGAATCCCTGCTGACAAATCTGCCGCTTAACCATCAAACTATTTTGACGTGCACCCACGGCACGTGGCACGTTGTGCCGTATTTTTTATCTTGCTTAATTCTGACGAAATATGCCATATTAGTAATGCAGACAAATTACTACTCAAATGTAACTGCCACGTAGGGGTAAATGTGATACAAAAGACGTTTCAGGTGCTGTTTTCTACAGCTATACTGAGTGTAGCCCACCTTTCAGCCTGTGGAAAAGTTCTCCAGTTCATCGCCAACGGCTTTTCCGCAACGGCGGATACGGCCATTTGGGACGCAGTTGGATGAACGGTGAATGGATAATCCTCGTATGGGCACTGGTGAGCCTGATCTTTATCGTGAAGATTCCGTCCGTGAGGGAGTTTTTCGCCCAGTTGCGGAAGATGTCTGCTATCGGAATCATCTGCATCGGGTTAAGCCTA